>JAVWHI010000010.1:16590-18965 GCA_036640155.1 Oscillospiraceae bacterium
CCACCTAAAGCAACATTAATGTTTCTAAGCGCTCTATCGTTCATATCAAGACAACGCTTGAATAGTATTCTCCTAACATCAAGCTTAAGCTCATTTCCATGATGAATGTGATTGTCAATAATAGCACATAGTAGGTTGTTAGCTGCTGTTATTGCGTGCATGTCACCAGTAAAATGTAAGTTGATATCCTCCATCGGTACTACTTGCGAATATCCGCCACCTGCTGCTCCACCCTTAATGCCAAAAACCGGTCCTAATGACGGCTCACGAAGTGCTATTATAGCATCTTTGCCAATTTTGTTCATGGCTTGCCCTAAACCTACTGAAATAGTAGTTTTACCCTCGCCTGCCGGAGTAGGATTTATAGCGGTTACTAATATCAGTTTTCCGTCTTTACGAGACTCTATTTTTTTATAAAGTTCGTCGGATAACTTGCATTTGTATTTCCCGTAATATTCAATGTAATCATCGTCGATATTAAGCTTTTTTGCAATATCAGAAATTGGAAAGAGTTTCGCATTTTGCGCTATTTCTATATCGGATAACATAAGCAAACCTCCAAAATTAATTCTATATAAGATATAATAGCATATTTTAAATCGTTTTTCTAGTTAATACTTGAAATATTTTCATTTAAATAATATAATGTTAATTGAGGATTCTTTTCGGGGAATGACTATCAGATATTATTAACTTAAAATACGTGTTAGGAGTACATTTTGGAATATATATCACATTCACAATTAAACACACAGGAGTTTGCACATGAGTTTTCAAAAACATTAAAGTCAGGTGACATTATTGCATTTATCGGTGGTATGGGTGCCGGTAAAACCGCTTTCGTACAGGGTCTAGCCACAGGACTTCAACTTCAAGGAGAAGTTTGCAGTCCCACATTTGCACTTGTACATGAATATAAAGGCAAAATCCCACTATTTCATTTTGACATGTATCGTATCACTGATATTGATGACTTGTGTAGTATCGGCTTTTTCGACTACCTTGATGGTGACGCAATAATTGCAATTGAGTGGAGCGAAAATATCACGTATGCACTGCCACCGGATAAAACAATTTTCGTTAGCATAGAAGTTATTGGAGAAAACGATAGAAAAATCACAATAACAAGAGCAGGTGAAAACCCCCAATAAGAGTAAGACATAATTTTTGTGCCGATGTAAAGCGGCGGAATGGAGTATAAACACATGAAAATATTAGCAATAGACACATCGGCAAAAGTCGCAAGCGTTAGCATAGTTTCACAAGACGAAGTTATCGCTGAATTTAATATTAATTGCAAACTTACACATAGCCAAACATTGATGCCAATGTGCGAACAAATACTTTCCCAAACTAATCTTAAAATCGAAGATTTAGATGCTTTTGCAGTAAGCGTAGGACCCGGCTCGTACACCGGGTTGCGTATTGGAATTTCTGCTGTTAAAGGACTTGCACTCGCTACTAATAAACCATGTATCGCAGTTTCGACATTGCACGCACTTGCACTTAATGTTTCTTTATTTGACGGTGTTATTTGTGCTGTAATGGATGCAAGATGTAATCAAGTGTACTGTGCTTTGTTTAATAGTAATGCTAATGAGCTACAAAGAATTACTAATGATGAAGCAATTCCAATCGACGAATTGGAGGTAAAATTAAAAACTTTTCAAAAAAACATTATTTTAGTTGGCGATGGCGCATTACTGTGTTATAATAGCCTTAGTGATAAAATTAGTAACTTGTCTTTATCACCAAAATCGCAAATGCTCCAAAAGGCATCAAGTGTCGGCTTGTTGGGCGTTAGTGCATATAACAATGGACAAACACTTACTTGTGATGAACTTATGCCACTTTATTTGCGTTTACCTCAAGCTCAAAGAGAGCGAGAGGCAAAACTATGCAACAAAGATTGAAAGGTGTGTTAGTTTGAAAAAGATTGAATCAGTAGCTATTGGTTGCGACCATAGTGCAATTGAACTTAAAGCGGCACTTATGAATTTTCTTGACGAAAGTGGTATTAACTATACCGATTACGGATGTTTTGATACTAATGCTGTTGATTACCCTGATATTGCAAAGAAAGTTTGCGAAAAAGTCGTTGATAAAACTTGCCAAAAAGGTATATTGATTTGCGGAACTGGTATTGGAATGTCAATCGCTGCAAATAAAATCGACGGAATAAGAGCAGCGTTAGTTAGTGACTATTTTTCTGCAAAGTATACAAGACTACATAATGATTCTAATGTGATTTGTTTTGGTGCGCGAGTTATAGGGCAGGGCTTAGCTTGCGAACTGCTTGACGTCTTTTTAAAAACAGACTTCCAGGGCGGTCGCCATTCATTGAGAGTAGAAAAAATTATGAACTTAGAGAATGA
>JAVWHI010000011.1:0-2608 GCA_036640155.1 Oscillospiraceae bacterium
GTGCTGTGAAAAACCCGAAGATATGCAAAAAATATTTGACGAACAACTTTCACGGTTAAAAACCGATTATATTGACTTTTACTTGTTACATTCATTGGATGAAAATAATTTTAAAAAGTGCTTAGAATTTGGCGCATATGATTTTTTGCAAAAGAAGAAAGAAGAAGGTAAAATCCGACATATTGGTTTTTCCTTTCATGACAGTCCAGAAGTTTTAGATGATATTTGCAAAACATATAAATGGGATTTCACACAAATTCAGTTAAATTATCTTGATGTAACATTACAAAGAGCAAAAGAACAATATGATATTCTACTTAAATACAATATACCATGCTTTGTTATGGAGCCGGTAAGAGGCGGAGCTTTAGCTAATTTTGCACCAGAGGTAAATGAAATTTTTAAGAGTGCAAACCCTGATGTTAGTATTGCTTCTTGGGCGATTCGATTTGCGGCGTCACTTGATAATGTTTATATAGTTTTGAGTGGTATGGGCGATGTGCTTCAAGTTGAAGATAATATAAAAACATTTTCACCACTAAAAAAACTTGTTGAAAGTGAATACAAGACCATTGAAGATGCAATTGCACTTTATAAAAAGCTAAATCAGATTCCATGCACTGGATGCCGCTATTGTATGGACTGTGCATATGGCGTAGACATTCCAAAAGTTTTTAAAATGTTCAATCAATTTAAAAATACAGAGTCAATACATGATTTAAAACTCTCGGTTCACGAAAACATCAACTCACTACCGGATAAATGCACTAATTGTAAAAAATGTATGGAGCATTGCCCACAGCATATATTAATACCGGAAGAGCTTTCAAAGATTAATGAATTTATTAAATCTCGTAATCTGTTAGACTAAAAAATAAAAGTAATAAAGGATTTTAATTATGTCATTTGCGATAACTGTTGTTACTCAAGTCCTAATAATGTTTGTAATTGTTATAATCGGGATTATTGCTTTTAAGCTTAATCTTGTTAATAAAGATGGCAATGTGCAACTCACTAATATACTATTAAATATAGTAAACCCAATGGTTATGTTAACTGCTTATCAAACACCTTTTGATAAAACAAAGGCGTTTAACTTAGTTATTGCACTTTGCCTTGCAGTTGCTAGCCACTTAATTGGAATGGCGTTTTCATATATCTTTATTAGAAATAAGAATAATCCGAACGCAGCAGTTGAACGTTTTAGTATTATTTATCCAAACTGTGGGTTTATGGCACTTCCGTTAATTAATGCACTGTTTGGTAGTGACGGAATTTTTTATGCAAGTGCTTATTTAATTGTTTTTAATATACTTTCGTGGACACATGGATACATCAGTATGTCAGGTAAAAAGGACATAAAAGCAATTTCTAAATCGTTCATTAGCCCAACAATAATTGCGATTGTCGTTGGACTTGTTTTATTCTTTTTTAGCATTCCATTACCGGAAGTTTTATCAAAAAGTGCGAATATGATAGCAGACTTAAATTCACCAATAGCAATGTTGATTTTAGGAATAAGTATTGCTAGTACTGATGTTTTTGCTGCATTTAAGTCAAAAAGAGTTTATTTTATCGTCTTTTTAATGGACATAGTTGTTCCGCTAACTGCATTGTTTATTTATAGTTTCTTACCAATAAGCCGTGATATTGTGCTGATAAATATGATTGCTACAGCGTGTCCGAGTGCGATTTTAACAATTTTATTTGCAACAAAATTTGGAAGAGATTCTACATATGCTGCTAAAATTTTAGCTGTTGCAAATATAACGTGCGTTATTACAATTCCAGTTGTTCTTACAATTGCAACGTTAGTTTTAAAGTAGTTTTAATTTTAGATGGTTGCAAATTAGCATTTAAACAAAAAAATATTGGCAGATAATCCTTAAGGATTATCTGCCAATATTTTTTATAAAATCAATGTAATTAACTAACTTCTAGTTAAAATCAATAAGTGTATTATCTATTGATTTTTTGTTTTTTTGATGGTAATGCCCAAAAAGTAACTTTTACAGCAGTTCTTCTGCAACATTGTATCTTCTTAGGATGCTTTTCATGCTATCGTAAAGTTCTTCTCGATTTGTTCCATATTTTTCTAATGTTTTATCACTGATTTTATTTAATGTTTGATAAAAATTCAAAGCAAGAACTAAGTCATCAATATTATTATAATCAAGATTATTTGTAAGCATTTCTTGTGCATCTGAAATTTTTCCAGCCTTAATCAAATTTTCAATATTCAAACTTAAAACGTCTGTTTGCGAAAGATTTTCCTCATCAAATATTTCATAGGTAAGGCTTTCTTTGCCAAAAATGAATTGTCCAACAACTCTTGCAGTTTGCTCAATTTGTCGCATGAAAAAATCTTCTTGAAAAATCATATTAAACTCTCCTTATTATATTAAATTTTTGCTGTGATTATTTGTCTTTTTCGATTAATGCAAACAACTTTGTTAACCCCAATAAAATGACAATTTCAGCACACATTAATATTGCTTTTGGTATGATTCGAGTAAGTAGTAGCGGAAAGTATGCTGTACCCATTAAAAAGCTTAGCCACAATGTGTTTAAAAAAACATCTACGAGTGTAAAAACAATAATAGTCGAC
>JAVWHI010000011.1:2618-13612 GCA_036640155.1 Oscillospiraceae bacterium
AAGAAGGCGGAAACAGTGAAACCCAGAAAAATACCTAGAGAGCCTGAATTTAAAAAAACGCCCAATAAATCCGAGGCTGTTAACGTGACAGCGGCCCAAATAGGTCCTAGTGTGAAGCCACATAGTGCTGCGACAACAATTTGGAAATCAAATTTTACCGGACTTGCAGCAATGACTACTTCAAAGCTGAAAAATCTTGCAACTATTATGTCAAGTGCTACAAAAAGTGCAGAAGTTGCTAACAATTTAGTCTTTGAATTTAGCTTCATAAACATTAACTCCATTCGCTTATTAAATTTTTGATAAATTAATATTATCAAATTTTAAAGCGAAATACAAATGATAAATTAGGAAAAATTCAAGTTTGTATAAACATTATGTTAATTTCAACTTTTTAGCTAGACAACTGTTGTTATTTACTATATAATTATAGCATAAGATGTAGTGAAAAATCAAGGAGGGCAATTAAAATGAAACATTCTATGCGTTTTGTGTCTTTGTTATTAGCTATTATTTTCACTGTTGCCTTCTCTGTAACGGTAATGGCGGCACCAGTCGAGGAAGAAGAGTCGATTTCTGTAGTTACAAGTATTATTGATAAAACTAGCTCTGAAAATAAAGTTCAAAATATCAAGTTGCAACTCATACAAACATTTAGCGTACCTAATACACTGCGGGAGCTTGAAAAGCAAAATAAACTTTCAAAATATGTTTTTTCAGAAAACGAGTTAACTAGTGTAACTTTTAACAATGGAAATGTATTGCAAGCTCATGATGAATTTATTTTTACATGTAGAATAAACGGTAAATTCATTACAAAAAACCTTGCTAATACTGTGCTAGCAAATGGCGATATTGTTGAGTGGCTTTATATAAACAAATCTGAAATCACCGCCAGTAACGTTGAAAGCGGCACTATGACTAGTTCTGCTAGTCAGGATACGATTAATAAAAACAACTTCAACGACACGTGGAATGAAAAAATGTCAAAATCATTGACTGTAGCTTGTGAATGGCTTTTAGTAAAAGATAAACCTAGTGAAAATTACTTTATTGCTTTAGGCTCTGCCGGTAAAACAGCAAGCGTTAAAAGCGTTAATCAGTACCTAAAAAGTATTTCTCAAAAGAAAAGCTTTGATACACCATTAGAACTTGAAAAATCAATATTAACCACAACTTTTTGTGGGTTTGATGCTAGAAAAATTGGAAAGTTAGATTTAGTTAAAATTCTTTCATCATACGAGGAAATCGCATCATATGGCTTAGATTCTTTGTCGTATGCCTTGCTAGCACTTGACAGTAATAATTATGTTGTTGAAGGCACACGGATTAATAACCGGAACGCTTTAATAAACTTGTTGCTCACATCGCAAAATGCAAACGGTAGTTTCTGGGACGCATCTGCTCAAAAACAGGAGTATTTAGCACAAACTGCAACTGCAATTAGTGCGCTTTCTAAATATAGTCCGTCTAATGCAGATGTAAAAAAAGCAGTAAAGTATGGGTTTGATTACATTAAAGCAACTAGAAATAAGCGTGGCGAATACGTACAAAATGGTACACGTGTGTCAAGCATAACGTTATCAAAGTTAATAATAGCGTTTAGTTCAAACTCCATCTCAATTACCGACAAGGCTTATTTTGGAAATGCTCGTCCATTAGAAGAACAACTTCTTGAATATCAAAATTCAGATGGTGGCTTTGGTATCAATGATAGTAAAGCTAGCGATCAAACAGCGACTGAGTTTGCAGTTTTAGCTTTATCGTCTATAAGAAGTGAAGCTAGCCCTTATATTGTTGGGCAGAACATTTCTCCTCAAAGTTATGTTATAGACCAACCAAATGCTTTAAGTGCTATTATTAAAGATAAAAAGTCACTGTATGTTGTGTGTATTTGTGCAGGGTTGACAGTTGTTTTTGTTGCTGCAATAATAATTATTTTAAAAAAGAAAAAACGTAAAAATAAAGATGCTGAGATTTAAATCTTAGCATCTTTATTTTTTTTAAATTAATAACTATACAAAAAGGTACAGGCATGTATTAATTTATTAATGTTTATTCTGATAAGTACTCTTTAACCATTGCTTGCAGAAGTTCATCACGGTCAATATGACGAATTAAGCTACGAGCATTGTTATACGTCGTAATATAGGTCGGATCTTCTGATAAAATGTAGCCTACTATCTGATTAACAGGATTATATCCTTTAGTCACTAATGCATCGTAAACAGTAGTTAATGTTTTTTTCATTTCGTTTTCACTATCATCGTGAACGGAAAACACCATTGTTTGATCATACATGTTCATCTATCTCCTTTGGCTTTTTTATTTGCTAACTCTATTATACACTATTAAGAAAAAATTAACAAGTTTATTTTTCACGAAGTTTTACGCTTATTTTTTCTAATGCTTTTAGTATTCGTTTTATAGTAGCATCGGCTTCAATATCAGTTAAGGTTGAGCTTTGCGAACGTAGCGTTAGTGAGTATGAAACACTTTTTTGGTTTTTGCTAATTTGTTCGCCTTTATAAACATCAAATAAGCTTAAAGTTTCTAGTGTTTTACCAGACACACTTTTAATAGCTTTTTCAATTTCTATTATTGGCAAGTCTTCATCACAAATCAAACTTAAATCCCTTGTTGTTGCAGGGAACTTTGGTAATGGCTTATAAAGTGTTTCACTCGTAGCGTTTTTAAATAAAGCTTCTAAATCAAATTTAGCAAGGTACGCTTTAACTCCAATATTGTAATTTATTAAAACATGTGGATGCACTTCACCTAAAACACCTAAGACAGTATCGCCTATGAAAATTGTTGCACATCGACCCGGGTGGAATGTTTTATTGTCGCTAGTTGGACGAATGTCCCAGTCGTAAATTTTAAGCTGATACAACATTTCTTCTACTATGCCTTTGATTTTGAAAAAGTCAGTGTTATCTCCATACAGCCCAACTGTAACCATTTGGTTTTCAAGAGGGAGTTCATTTTCACCCTGCGGTAGGTATTCAGTGCCAATTTCATAAGCTGAAAATGCAGCATTTCGGTTATTATAGTTTTTAGCTAAGACTTCAAGCATCGAGGGTAATGTAGTCGTTCTCATGACACTTGTTTCTTCACCGAGTGGGTTTGATATAACAACAGATTTTCTAAGTGGGTCATCAATATCCAAACAAATGTTATCATAGTATTTTGGACTTATAAAAGAATAAGTCGATATTTCATAGCAACCTAGTGCCTGCATTACAGTATTAATTTTGCTTTCAAAACGTTGCCCCTTTGTAACTGTTGCTTGTGCTACACCAGTAACAGCAGTGGATGGAATCTTGTCATAACCATATATTCTAGCTATTTCTTCGGTAATATCCGCTTTATGTTCAATATCAATTCTAAAGTCCGGCGGTGTAATAATTTTATCTTTTACAGTAAAATCAAGACTTTCTAGAATCTTTATCATTTCTTCTTCACTAATGTTAATTCCTAAAAAATTATTAATCCATTGTGAATCAAGGTTTATTTTTATAGGCGTTTTTGACGAATTATCAATGTCAATAGCAGAGCCTACAACTTCGCCACAACCGAGTAACTGCACTAGTTCACAAGCACGATCAACTGCAAGACGACAACTATAAGGGTCAAGACCTTTTTCAAAACGTGAAGATGAGTCAGTTCTTAGTGCAAGTTTTTTTGAAGTTGTGCGAATGCTGCTGCCTTTAAAACATGCACCTTCAAAAACAACAGTTGTTGTATCTTGCATAATTGAGCTGTGTTCGCCACCCATAACACCAGCAATAGCTGAAGGACTTTGAGAGTCAGCAATAACTAGCATGTCGCTACTGAGTTTACGCAAAACACCATCAAGTGTTTTTATAGGCTCATTTTCCTTAGCGTTTCTAATAATTATTTTATTATCTTTAATAAAAGATAAGTCAAATGCGTGCATTGGATGACCTAATTCGAGCATAACATAGTTTGTAATATCCACAAGATTGTTTATAGGACGAACGCCACTTGCTCTTAATCTTTCACGCATCCAGCGTGGGGAAGGGGCAATTTTAACGTTTTTAACTACACGTGCTGCATATCTAGGACAAAGTTCGGGGTTTAATACTTCGACGCTAAGATAATCTTTAATATCGCCTTGAGTATCTTTTATTACAGGAGTATGTAATTTTAATGGAACATTGTATGTAGTCGCAGTTTCTCTAGCTAGTCCAATAACTGATAAGCAGTCCGGACGATTAGAAGTAATTTCAAATTCAACGGTTGTATCATCAAGCCCAATAGCCGTGCAAATGTCTTGACCTACTGAGCAGTCTTCCTCAATTAAAAAGATTACATCTTCAGTAGCATATGGAAAATCGTTAACGGTTAAATTTAGTTCACCAACAGAGCAAAGCATTCCTTCACTAAGTTGACCACGAAGTTTTCCTTTTTTTATTTTGACCCCATTAGGTAGACAAGAACCGTCTGTAGCAACAGGAACTAATGCACCTGCTACAACATTCGTAGCTCCTGTAACAATTTGAAGTGGAGTTTCTTTGCCAATATCTATCTTACAAACGACTAGTTTGTCCGCATCTGGGTGGGGAGTAACAGATAAAACTTTTCCAACTACAACCTTGGAAATGTCATCACTTTCAGTTTTATAGCCCTCAACTTTTGAGCCGGACATTGTCATTTTTTGCGCATATTCACGATTAGAGGAATTTATATTAACAAATTCTGATAACCATCTTCTAGATAAATTCATAGTAGTAATTTTCCTTTCATAACTTCATTGCATTATTTTGACATGTTTTTTACAGCTTCTATTATTAAAATTGGGATAAAAAACGCAAGTCGTTTTCGTAAAACATCCGCAAATCGTCAATTTTAAAGCGACGCATAACTACACGTTCAAGTCCCATTCCAAAAGCAAATCCACTATAAATTTCAGGGTCAATGTTGCAATTTTGTAAGACTTTAGGATGTACCATTCCACAACCTAGTATTTCAATCCAACCTTCTGATTTACATAATTTGCAGCCTTCACCGTGACAGTTAAAGCACATGATGTCAACTTCAGCTGATGGCTCTGTAAAAGGGAAGTGATGAGGTCTGAATCTAACTACAGCATCTTCGCCATAAAGCTTTTTAACGAAAATTTCTAATGTTCCTTTAAGGTCGGCCATAGTTATGCCCTTATCAACGACAAGCCCTTCAATTTGATGAAATAGTGGTGAATGAGTTGCATCTACAGCGTCAGAACGATAAACTCTTCCAGGAGATAAAATTCTTATTGGTGGCTCGTTTTTTTCCATAACTCGAATCTGAACAGGCGAAGTTTGTGTTCTTAAAAGAATGTTTTCTGTAATGTAAAATGTGTCTTGTGTGTCTCGTGCAGGGTGGTCTTTTGGAATATTTAAAGCCTCAAAGTTGTAGTGGTCATATTCAACTTCAGGCCCTTTAACCATGTCAAATCCCATTCCTAGGAAAATGTCTTTGATTTCATCCATAACTATTGACAATGGGTGAGGCTTTCCAACTTCAATTTTTTTACCAGGCATTGTAACGTCAAGTTTCTCACTTTTTAACCTGTTAGCAATTTCTAACGCCTTCATGTCAGAAAGTTTATCGCTGATTAAACTGTCAATTTTTGTTCTTATTTCGTTTGCTAGTTGACCTATAATCGGACGCTCTTCATTAGTTAAATTGCCCATTTGCTTTAATATTGCTGTTAGTTCTCCTTTTTTGCCTAGAAATTTAATTTTCATTGCCTCAAGCTGCTTTATATTTTCACATAAATCTAACTCAGCCATTGCTTGTAATTCGATTTTTTTTAATGCTTCTTTCATAAATCACTCAAACCCTTTCTAAAATTTAAAAAGCCCCGTCTTATTCCATTAATTGGAATAGGGACGAAGCTGTTGTTCCGTGGTACCACCCTTATTTTTGCAAAAGCAAACACTTTATTGTCAAAAGACTGCTGTTAACGATAGCAAATTCGTTGTTGCCTACTGCAGTTTTCAGCAACACCACTCGTAAGGGAACTTCAGCTAAATTTTACAAAGACTGGTCACAGCAAATACAGTCACTCTCTGGTTGCAAATATAAAGCTTACTTTCTTAGTCAAAGTGTTTATATATTAAATTGATTTTTTCTCTGTTTCAAATTATAATATTAACATTATATATCATAACAAAAACTATGCAATAATGCAAGTGTAAATTAAGAATTAAATGATATTTTCAATAATATACTCGCTACCTAGCTTAAATGAGCCCAACATAGCTGAATTATCAAACATTGCAGTTGCTACCTTTGTTTTGCTAAAATATATTTTTGATATAGCTGTTTCAACCGCAGTAACAAAAGTGTTGCCAAAAGAGTTGTAATCGCCACCTAAAATTATCATTTCTAAGTCAAGTGTTGCACTTATATTAGCAATTACTATTGCGACTTCGTTAATGATAATTGATATAAAATTTCTTATATAACTGTCGTTTTTTGCAAAGGCATCAGTAAAATCTTGAAAATGAAAAGTCCCATTTATAAGCTTATCGCCAATAATTGACGATTGAGCGTTTAGCTTGTCATTAATAAATATTTTCTTTAAATTATTCTTGCTTAAAAGAGTGTCAATATTTGTTATACTGCCATCAAATGGTGAACGTATTATTGTGTGACCAATTTCACCAGCAGCGCTACTAGGACCCTCATAAAGAGAGCCATCTATAATTAGTCCGGACCCCATAGCATATCCTAACCAAAAAAAGCCAATTGTTTTATAGTCTTTACCTACGCCAAAGTATTTTTAACCTAATGCTGCTAAGTTGATATCATTTTTTACTTCGATTTTATTTGGAAATGACTTTTCAAATATATCAATTAAGTTAACTTCATCACCATTTTTACAAACAAATTTCGCATAAAAATTGTCCCGGACAATCGACGGTGCAGTGATTACTACTCTGCCAATTTTACTAAGTGGGAGTTTTTTCCTTTTAAGGAAGTCTGTAATCGTGTTCGGGACGTCATTTTCGACCTCTTTTCTGGAATAATTGTTATTTAATGCAATTTGCTCAATAAAAATTGGCTCACAATACAAATTACATATTGCAAATGATACTATGTTTCGTGTATAATAGCTTATGAAGTCTAAAGCGAGTACATATTTATATTCTTTATTGAAATCCAACAGCATGGGCTTTTTTCCAATTTCGGTTTCGCTGTATCCAATTTCGGTTATTATCTTTTTTTCAATCAAATCAAAAACGTTTGCTGAAACAGTTGGCTTACTAATGCGTAGCCTTTTTGCCAAGTCAGCACGAGAAATAGCTCCGCCACTGATGATATAATTGATAATAGCTTTTTGGTTATTCTTTTTGAGTAAGGTTTGATTACCTGCTTCCATAAAGAGCCTCCGTTGTTGATTTACTTGTTTTTATTGGATTTTAGCTTACTAAAACATTTGTTTTATGTTATAATTATAGTTATAAAATCAGCTTTTGTCAAATTTTTATATATTTTTGGAGGTTTTTATGAAATTACAAGCACGAGAGTTCTTTTCGATCCCTAATATTTTGTCTTATGTACGAATTGCATTAATTCCGTTATTTGTTTATAAAATAATAACGGCAGTTGATTACCAAGATTATTATTTTGCAGCAGCAATAATACTTCTATCTGGGTTAACGGATTTTGCAGATGGACTTATTGCACGAAAGTTTAATCAAATTACACAGGTCGGCAAGGTGCTAGACCCGGTAGCAGATAAATTAACTCAAGTGTGTATACTTTTAAGCCTAATGTTTAAAATTAAATACATGTTTATACTTGTAATTTTATTAGTAGTTAAAGAGTTATTTATGGGAATTTCATGCCTGTTTTTATTAACACGAGATAGAAAACTTGATGGTGCTAAATGGTTTGGCAAGGTGTCAACTGCTGTGTTTTATTTTGTTATGTGTATAATACTAGCTTTTCCAATGATTATAGGAACAGTCTATGTTAATATATTAATGATAATTTCAGCAGCGTTTTTACTGTTGTCATTTGTTATGTATGCACGTGAATTTTTTAGAATGTATCTTTCTACGAAAGAGCCACAAAAAAACGACGAAAAATAAACTAAATTACAAAAAAAGTTTTTCAATATTATACCACTTTACTTTCCTATGGTAAAGTGGTATAATATTAACACGTTAAAATATTTTGGAGGGTAACTACTTATGAAAAAAATGAAATTATTATCATTAGCACTAGCTTTAGTTATGTGTACGGGGATTTTTGCAGGATGCAAAAAGAATGCGAAAAAATATGTTGTTTTGGAAGAAAATTTTGGTGCAGAACAATATGGAATAGGTTTTAGAGTAAACGATATAAAATTAGGTCTTGAAGTACAAAAGATGATGGACGAAATGATTAAAGACGGAAAAGGCGCTGAAATATCAAAAAAATGGTTTAAAGAAGACATTCTATCTAAGGATGCAAAGTACTTAAAACCAGAGGCAAAAGCTTCTGATGACGATAAATCACTTGAAACTGTCAAAGCTAAGGGCGAGCTTGTTGTTGGACTTGATGCACATTTTCCTCCTATGGGATTTTTAGAAGAGGGAACTGATAAAGTTGTTGGATTTGATATAGATCTAGCACAAGAAGTTTGCAAGAGATTGGGAGTTAAGTTAAAAACTCAACCTATTGATTGGGATACAAAAGAACTTGAATTAAATTCAGGAAAAATCGACTGTATTTGGAATGGAATGTCTATAACAGATGAACGAGTTGAAGCAATGTATTTTGCAAAACCTTATGTTTCTAATCGTCAAATAATAATTGTTCCTGAAGGCTCTGACATAAAAACTAAAAAAGATTTTAGTGGTAAAAATGTAGGATTACAAAAGGGATCAAGCTCAAAAGATGCGTTAGAAAAAGAAGAAGAAATCGCAAAATCGGTAAAAGAAATATTTGAATACCCTGATAATGTTACAGCTTTTATGGACTTAAAAGCAGGCAGAACAGATGCGTTCGTTGTTGACGAAGTTGTTGGAAAATATTTAATAGCTAAATAAATATTATTTTAACACGCAGTAAAAAATACTGCGTGTTAGGCTTTATTTGGCGTTTTAATAGATATTAAGGGGAAGTTTTAATGGATTTTGCGTATATAGGGCAACTTTTCACATCACTTGCAGGTGGGCTGAAATATACTGTGGGACTCTTTGCAGTAACAATACTTTTTTCTGTGCCACTAGGTTTAGGCCTTGCGTTCATTCGTGTTGGCAAAAACAAATTTTTAAATAGCATTACAGGTGGGTACATTTTGCTAATGCGTGGTACGCCATTATTATTGCAACTTTTCTTTTTTTACTATGGAGTAACTTTTTTGCCGTTTGTCGGTGAATACATAACATATAGTAGGTTTACAGCGGCTTGCATAGCTTTTATTTTAAACTATGCTGCATATTTTGCCGAAATTTTTAGAGGTGGAATGCTCTCTATTGATCCCGGTCAAAAAGAGGCAGCAAAAGTGTTGGGATTTAGTAAAATGCAAACGGTTTTTCGTGTTATTATTCCGCAAATGCTAAGAGTATCATTACCATCGCTAAGTAATGAATGTATTACTTTAGTTAAAGATACTGCACTAATAGCATCAATTTCGATTGCTGATATATTGTTTTTTGCAAAAGCGGCAGTTAATCGTGACTTTAATGTAATGGGATATGTTATTGCTGCAATAATTTATCTGGTTATGACATTTGGATTGACAAAATTATTTTCTTATCTTGAAAAGAAGTTTAAATTTTAAAAGGAGTTATGAAAAAATGTGTATGATTAAAGTCGAAGGTTTAAAAAAGAATTTCGGCGAAAGTGAGATTTTTCGTGACGTTTCTTTTGAAGTTAATGCCGGTGAAACCGTCGCAGTAATAGGACCATCTGGAGTAGGTAAAAGCACAATGTTACGCTGCTTAATTGGGCTTGAAAAAGCAACAGATGGCGATGTTTACATTGAGGGAGATATGCTAGTTCGAGGCGGTGAATATGCACAAGAAAAAGAAACTAGAAGAATATGTTCAAAAATGGGAATGGTGTTTCAAAACTTTAACCTTTTTTCGCATTTAAATGTAATGAAAAACCTTATTTATGCTCCAATTTTAGTTCACAAATCACCAAAAGAAGAAGCTATTAAAAATGCGAGAAAGGTGTTAAAACTAGTTGGGCTTTCCGACAAAGAAAAAGCAATGCCATCTCAACTTTCTGGAGGCGAAAAACAACGTATTGCCATTGCAAGAGCGTTAATGACTAATCCTGATGTTTTGCTTTTTGATGAACCAACTTCTTCACTTGACCCACAGCTTACAAACGAAGTTTTAGAGGTTATGCGTAATTTGGCACTTCGGAAAATGACTATGGTTGTTGTTACTCACGAAATGGGATTTGCAAGAGAAGTCGCAAATAGGATTATATTTATGGGCGATAATACGATTCTTGCACAAGGTACTTCAGAGGAAATTTTTGATTTTCCAAAAGACGAACGTATAAAAACATTCATAAGTTCAATACTAAAATAACGTCAGCAGTAAAGTATAAAAAGCTTTACTGCTGTTTATGCGTGTGAAAATCGCTAAAATATATGTTCTTATTAATTCTATTTTTATGTACCTATATAATTCTTTCGAATTTAGTAGAAATAAGCAAAAAAAAGAAGTATAATAAACATTTGTAAAGTGTTATAGACATTTGTCCGCGTCCTTTGAAAGGGGAATATATTCTAATGGTAAGAAATGATTTAAGAAATGTTGCAATTATAGCGCACGTTGACCACGGTAAAACCACATTAGTTGATGAAATGTTAAAGCAAGGCGGTGTGTTTCGAGAAAATCAAGTTGTTGCTGACCGAGTAATGGATAATAGTGATCTTGAGCGTGAGCGAGGAATTACAATTTTAGCAAAAAACACAGCCGCAAATTATAAAGGCATAAAAATAAATATTGTTGATACTCCTGGACATGCCG
>JAVWHI010000011.1:13622-17833 GCA_036640155.1 Oscillospiraceae bacterium
ACGTATATTAAAAATGGTAAACGGAGTTTTATTACTTGTTGATGCCGCTGAGGGTCCAATGCCACAAACTAGATTTGTTTTGCAAAAAGCGTTGGATTTAGGACATAAAGTCATAATTGTTGTAAACAAAATTGACAAGCCTGATGCTAGATGCTATGAAGTTGTAGATGAAGTGTTGGAGCTTTTACTTGATTTAGATGCAACCGAAGAACAACTTGAAAGCCCTGTTATATTTTGCTCGGGTCGTGATGGCACTGCTAGCCTTTCTCCTAACCACCCCGGTGAAGATTTATCCCCTCTATTTGATGAAATTCTTAAATATGTCCCAGCTCCTGAAGGAGATGAAAATGGTGAACTTCAGGTTTTAGTGTCTTCAATTGACTATAGTGACTATGTTGGTAGAATAGGAATTGGTCGTGTTGAAAGAGGAGTAATTAAGGTTAATCAAGATGTTCAAATTTGTGACTTCCACGGAGTTAGAACTCCTTATAAAGGCAGAATTGTTACGTTAAGTGAAATTCAAGGTCTAAAACGTGTTGCTGCTGAAACCGCAACAGTTGGTGATATTATCATATTTTCAGGCATAGAAAAAATCACTATTGGTGATACTCTTTGCTTGCCAGGCCATATTGACCCACTTCCTTTTGTTAAAATTTCAGAGCCAACTGTTGAAATGACTTTTGCAGTTAATGATAGCCCATTTGCAGGACAAGACGGTAAATTCGTAACTTCAAGACAAATTCACGATAGGTTACAAAAAGAATTATTAAAAGATGTGTCGCTTAAAGTTGTACCTACTGAAAACTCTGATGCTTTAAAAGTTTCAGGACGTGGTGAAATGCATCTTTCAATTTTAATTGAGACTATGCGTAGAGAGGGCTTTGAGTTTTCTGTTAGCCCACCACACGTACTAATGAAAGTTGTCGACGGTAAAACTTTAGAGCCTATAGAAAGAGTTTTAATTGACGTTCCTGAAGTCTATATGGGTTCAGTTATGGAAAAACTCGGCAAGCGTAAAGGCGAATTGCAGCATATGGCACCACAAGGAACAAGAATGAGGATTGAGTTTTTAATCCCATCAAGGGGCTTGTTTGGCTATAGAAGTGAATTTTTAACCGATACAAAAGGTGAAGGAATTTTAAATGCAATTTTTGATAGCTACCAAGAACACAAAGGTGAGATACCACGTAGACAAAATGGCTCATTAATTGCCTTTGAGAGAGGCGACGCTATCACTTATGGTCTTTATAACGCTCAAGAACGAGGAACGCTGTTTATTGAGGCTGGAGTACCAGTTTATGAAGGAATGGTTGTAGGATATTCGCCAAAAACTGAAGATTTAGCGGTTAATGTTTGCAAGAAAAAGCACGTTACTAATATGCGTGCATCTGGAAGTGATGATTCGCTTCGCTTAGTTTCACCAAAGAAAATGAGCTTAGAAGAATCACTAGAATTTATAGCTGACGACGAACTTTTAGAGATAACCCCGAATAACATAAGAATCAGAAAAAGAATTTTGGATAATAACCTTAGAATGAAACAAAGAGGCAAATAAATCTTGATTTTGCTGTAATATTAGCAAACGGCACGAGGTTTTTGTCTGCATTAACACAATCCCAAAATGCCGCTATGATGTGAAGTCAGGGCATTTTGGGATTGTTCAATAACTATAAATAAAAATTTTAGGAGGCAAACAATTGTTAAGTGTTAGTAATGTAAGTTTGGATTTTGGCGGAGCAAAATTATTTAGTGATGTTAATTTGAAGTTTACACCTGGAAATTGCTATGGAATGATAGGCGCAAATGGTGCAGGTAAGTCCACACTTTTAAAAATATTATCAGGAGAACTAGATCCAACAACAGGTGATGTAATATATCCTAAAACCATGAGAATGTCAGTTTTAAAGCAAGATCATTACAAATATGATGATTATACTGTTATAAACACTGTTATTATGGGTAATGAGCGACTTTATAATATTTCACAAGAAAAAGATGCTCTTTATGAAAAAGAGGATTTTAGCGACGAAGATGGCATAAAAGCAGCTGAACTTGAGGCGGAATTTATGGAAATGAATGGATGGGATGCCGAGACAGACGCCGCAAAAATTTTGCAAGGTTTAGGCGTGGATTCATCTGTGCATTACTCAAATGTTAGTAATCTTAACGGTGGTGACAAAATTAAGGTGCTTTTAGCACAAGCACTTTTTGGGCAACCGGACATACTTCTTCTTGACGAGCCGACTAACCATTTAGACATTCAGTCGATAGATTGGCTTGAAGATTTTCTAATGAATTTTGAAGGCACATTGATTGTTGTTTCACATGACCGTCATTTCTTAAATACCGTTTGTACGCATATAGTTGATATTGATTATACTAAAGTTAAAATGTATGTCGGAAACTACGACTTTTGGTATGAATCAAGTAAAATGATACAGCAAATGTTAAAAGACCAAAATAAAAAAAGAGAAGAAAAAGTAAAAGAACTTCAGGGATTTATAGAACGCTTTTCTGCTAATAAATCAAAGTCAAAACAGGCTACTTCACGAAAGAAACTTCTTGATAATTTATCTGTTGATGATATGCCGGCATCGTCTAGAAGATATCCATATGTTGCTTTTAAACCGGACCGTGAAGTGGGAAAAGAAATACTACAAGTTGAGGGCATCAGTAAAACTATTGACGGTGTAAAGGTTTTAAACAATGTCAGCTTTAGACTAACAAAGTCTGATAAGGTTGTAGTATTATCGGAAAACGAAATGGCACAGACTACACTACTTAAAATTTTAGCAGGTGAAATGGAGCCAGATACTGGCTTTATAAAGTGGGGAATAAGCACAACACAATCGTATTTCCCGAAAGATAATGCACAATATTTTGATAACTGCAATTTAAATTTAATCGATTGGCTTCGCCAATTTTCTGATGAACAAACTGAAACACATATACGTGGCTTTTTAGGAAGAATGCTTTTTGCAGGCGATGATGCACTAAAACCAGCAAAAGTTTTGTCCGGTGGTGAAAAGGTAAGATGTATGTTGTCTCGAATGATGCTAAAAGGCTCTAATGTCTTGATTCTAGATCAACCTACTAACCATCTAGACTTAGAATCTATCACAGCACTTAACAATGGTCTGATTAGTTTTAGTGAAATAATTATTTTTACTTCACACGACCATCAGTTCATTCAGACGATTGCAAACAGAGTAATAGAAGTTCTAGATGAGGGCGTCACAGATAGGTCAATGAATTATGACGATTACCTGGAATTTAAAAAAGCTACTAAATAGCTACGATGTGGGCGAACAATATGTTCGTCCACTTTGTGATTATATAATCAAAATTTTAAAGTTTATATGGAGGTTTTTATGAAAATAGGAATATCTACAGCTTGTTATTATCCACAATATCTTGAAAAAACAATAGACGTGATTGGAAAATCTGGAATAAAAAATATAGAACTTTTCGTAAATACTGAATCAGAATTAGACGATAAGTTTATAAACTATATTAAGTCATTGTTTGATTTTTATGGTATTACACCAGTTTCATTACACCCATTTACGTCAGCTTATGAACCGTTTTTACTCTTTACAGATTATGAAAGAAGATTCCAAGATGGAATAAATCTTTACAAAAGATACTTTGAAACTATGAATAAATTATCGATACAATTTCTTGTTTTGCATGGTGATAAGCTTGGAAGTTCGTCGACTGATGAACTGTATTTTGACCATTTTGGAAGACTTTGTGATGTCGCTACACAACATGGCGTAACAATAGCACAAGAAAATGTTTATAAATACAAGAGCGGAGAAATGTATTTTATACAAAAGCTAGTGTATAATTTCCCAAATATTGCCTTGGCGTTCGATAATAAACAAGCACTTAGGGCAGGAATTGACTCCTTTGAATTTATAGACAAGTTTGGTAATAATATCAAGCACATACATCTTAGTGATAATGGGGCAAACGGCGACTGCTTGCCATTTGGCGAGGGTTCAGTGGATTTTGGAAAAATGCTTATAGAGCTAAAAAAACACAACTTTGACGGAACAATTATGTTGGAATTGTATAGGAAAAGTTACAACAATTTCGATGATTTGTACAAATCTATTGAAATTTTAAAAAACTATAAATCGTTTACATAATGTTGTAATGATAACTGTTTAAAATACCATACGTTTTTATTTTTTAGATAAAATAGC
>JAVWHI010000011.1:17843-18148 GCA_036640155.1 Oscillospiraceae bacterium
AAAATCAAATTATTACTATCTATTTTAATAGTGGTAATTGCTGGTATTGTCGAATTTAACTGTTTTATTTACAAGAAATTAACTTTACTATTTGTCACTAAGAATGTATAATATTATATGTTGTGGTTAAACGAAAGTTTTTCCAGAGTACATTTTTTAACATTATGACAAATGGAGGTGCTATTTTGGTTATTAACTCATTAGTAAAAGACGATGTGTGCTACGAAATTATGCAGGAAACAACAATTATTGAATGCGAAGAAATTGCTCAGTACGGAATAAAGATGTCTACTGAACAGGGAGAT
>JAVWHI010000012.1:0-16671 GCA_036640155.1 Oscillospiraceae bacterium
CTACCAAAGTAATGGTCGTCCATTTCCTGCCCTTTTGGTGGCATTGCTCCAAATAAAGTTCGTCCGCAAATTTTAAGGTCAAGTCTATCTTCATACATTTGACGGTCAACTAAAAAATATTCCTGCTCTGCTCCGACTGTCGCATCAACCCTTGAAGAAGTGTGATTACCGAAAGTTTTAATAAGTCTTAACGCTTGTTTTGATATAGCTTCCATCGAACGCAAAAGCGGCGTTTTAGCATCAAGTGCTTCACCGGTATACGAACAAAATGCAGTAGGAATATAAAGCGTTCCGTCTTTAATAAAAGCAGGTGAAGTGCAGTCCCACGCAGTATATCCACGTGCTTCAAATGTATTTCTTAGTCCACCACTTGGAAACGACGACGCATCAGGCTCGCCTTTTATAAGCTCCTTACCTGAAAATTCAAGTATTACTGTTCCATCTTTTTGAGGACAAATAAAGCTGTCGTGTTTTCCTGCTGTAATGTTTGTCATTGGCTGAAACCAGTGTGTGTAGTGCGTTGCACCCTGCTGGATTGCCCAATCTTTCATGGCTTTTGCCACAATGTCTGCAATTTTAGGGTCAAGAGAAAGTCCGATATCTATTGAACTTCTTAGACTTTTATAAGTGTCTTCCGGTAACTTTGCACGTAAGACCTTATCGTTAAACACTTTGCTGCCGAATGTGTTAAAATCAAAACTCATTTATTTCAATCCCTTTCAAAAAGTGCGACGTGTATGAATGATATTATAAAATATTTATGTTGTTTTCTCTGCATTTCTTAATCATATCTTCCGGCCAAACAGATGCTTGAACTTCGCCTATGTGTGCTTTGCCTAAAAGAATCATGCAAATGCGAGATTGACCAATTCCACCGCCCATAGTAAGTGGCAACTCGGAATTTAAAAGCTGTTTATGAAAGTCGAGTTGGCGGCGATCGTTACAACCGGCTGCATTTAACTGATAATCCAGTGACTTTTCATCAACACGAATGCCCATTGAACTAATTTCAATTGAACGATTTAGCAGTGGATAGTAAACTAATAAGTCTCCGTTTAGTTGCCAATCGTCATAATCAGGCGCTCTACCGTCGTGCGGTATGCCACTTTTTAATTTATCACCAATTTGCATTATAAACACGGTTTTGTGTAATCTGCAAATTTCATCTTCTCTTTCTTTTGAATTAAGAGTAGGGTACATGTCTTCAAGTTCTTGAGATGTGATAAAAAACACATCAGGGTTAATTATGTTTTTGATAAATCCAAACTTTTCTAAAAGCTTATCCTCACTTTGTTTGAGTGACAAAACAATTAGCTTTACTGTTTGCATTAACGTTTCTTTTGTGCGAGTTTGTGGGGTAATGATTTTTTCCCAATCCCACTGGTCAACATAAACGGAATGTAAATTATCAAGTTCTTCATCACGACGAATAGCATTCATGTCAGTATAAAGACCTGTGTTTGGTGCAAAGTCATAACGCTTTAGTGCAAGACGTTTCCATTTTGCAAGTGAATGCACTATTTCAACATTTGCTTTTATATCTAAAATATCAAATGAAACCGGTCGCTCTACGCCATTTAAATTATCATTTAACCCCGACTCGGGTTTAACAAAAAGCGGGGCGGAAACACGAGTTAAATTTAAGTTTTTCGCCAAATTCTTTTCAAAATTGTCTTTTACAATTTTTATTGCAATCTCAGTATCAAGTATGCTGAGTGAACAATCATAGTCTTTAGGAATAATCAAGCTGTTTTGGCTCATATCTTAAAACCCCTTTCACATTTAACACTACCTTAAAGTATCATCAAAAAAAGCCTTCTTATATTTTAACATTAAAATCCTTCATTGGCAAGTTAAATTACACTCTAAAGCAGTATTTTTACTATTTTAACATAGAAAAACAGTACACAGAATATCCTTTAGTTAAAAATAGTATTATTTGTGTTGATAATTGAATAATTTACTAGTATAATAAACGTATATATTTATTTGTATGGAGGAATAATTGTGAACAATAATATCGAGAATTTCTTTTGCAGTTTACAAAATAAAAAGATTGCAGTTATAGGAATGGGCGTTAGCCATTACGATTTAATAAAACTATTAAGAAAAAAAGGTTTGAGCGTTTTTGTTTATGATAAAAGAAAAAAAGAACAGCTAGAAAATTATGACGAACTTAAAAATGCCGGCGTAGAGTTTTTATTAGGTGAAAATTACCTTGACTCTATTTGTAATTGCGACATTATTTTTAGAACACCCGGAATGAATTTTTATAATGACGCACTTGTAAAAGCAAGACAACAAGGTAAGGTAGTCACTTCGGAAATGGAAGTGTTTTGTGAATTTTGCCCGTGTAAACTATATGCTGTGACAGGTTCGGACGGTAAAACCACCACGACCACGCTAATAAGTAAAATGCTAGAGGCGTCCGGAAAAACTGTTCATCTAGGCGGAAATATTGGTAGAGCGCTTCTTCCTATAATTGAAACCATATCAAACGCCGATGTTGCAGTGGTTGAACTTTCAAGTTTTCAGTTAATTTCAATGCGACAAGCACCGGACACTGCTGTAATAACAAATATTGCACCAAATCATCTTGATGTGCATAAAAACATGCAGGAATACATTGGTGCTAAATCCAACATAATCGCACACCAAAACGCTTTTTCAAAAGCTGTTTTAAATTTCGATAACACACAAACTCGTGAACTTTCGAGCATGGTACGAGGAAAACTCTGTTATTTTTCTTTAAAAGAAGAGCCATATAACGGTACTTTTTTGGATAAAGACGGTTATATAAATAGAGTAAAAAACGGACAAAAAGTAAGAATAATTCACAAGGATAAAATAAAACTTCCAGGTATGCACAATGTCGAAAATTTTCTTGCTGCAATAGCGGCACTCGGCGAAGAAGTTAGCGATGAAACAATTTGCACTGTTGCAACGTCATTTTCAGGCGTTGAACACAGAATAGAATTTGTACGAGAACTAGACGGTGTAAAATACTATAACGACAGTATTGCAACAAGTCCGACTAGGACGATTGCAGGACTTGATTCATTTAACAAAAAAATTATAATTATTGCAGGCGGTTACGATAAAAAAATTCCCTATGAGCCACTAGCCCCAAAAATAATAGAAAAAGTCAAGCTTTTAATTTTGTTGGGCGACACAGCACCAAAAATCGAAAAAGCCGTTAAAGAATGTGAAGGATACACACAAGAAACGCCGAAAATTATTAATGTTTCAACATTAGAAGAAGCAGTTGAAGTGGCTAAAAAATATGCGCAAGATGGAGATATCGTTTCTCTTTCACCGGCAAGTGCCAGTTTTGATTCATATAAAAACTTTGAACAAAGAGGAAATCACTTTAAAACAGTTGTAAAAGCATTATAAGTAAAAAGCACTGTTTTAAAATTTATTTTGCTAGAAAAGGACGAGATGTAATGATTGAGGATTTAAAAGCGTTATGTAGCGCTATTGGAGTTTCGGGGCTTGAAAGCACAGCAAGCATGGTAGCGGCGGACTTTCTAAAAAAATATACTAACGAGGTTGTGATTGACGATTTTTACAACGTTTATGGTATAATTAAAAGCAAAAACAAAGATGCAAAAACGATAATGCTTGATGCTCATATTGACGAGATAGGTATGATTGTCACTTATATTGATGAAAAAGGCTATGTTAAAGTTTCTTCCTGCGGTGGAATTGATAGTCGTCTTCTTGCAGCACAAGAACTTACAATACACTCTAAAAAAGGTGATATTATAGGCGTTGTCGGCTCAAAACCGCCACACCTTGAAAAAGACGAGGATAAAGATAAAATAAGTACTGTTGATGAGATATTTATTGATATTGGAATGAGCAAAAGTAACGCCGAGGAGTGTGTTAAACTCGGTGATAGAGTTACTATTAACGCAAAGTTTACCACTCTTTTAAATGGCAGGGTTGCTACTAAAGCACTTGACGATCGTGCCGGAGTTGTTGCAATTCTTCAAACGCTTAAACTTTTAGAAAATAAAGACCTTGACTGCAATTTAGTTGTGCTTTTTTCAGCGCAAGAAGAAACAGGACTTGCAGGAGCAACAATTTCAAGCTTTAAGCTTGAGCCGGACATTGCACTAGCAGTTGACGTGAGTTTTGCGTACACTTCGGATGCTATCGAACACAAGTGTGGGAAAATGGGCAAAGGTGCAATGATAGGAATTTCTCCTGCTTTAAATAAAAATATAAGTGACTGCTTAATTAACATCGCAAAAAATAAAGATATACCTTATCAGCTTGAAGTTATGGGTGGCGGTGAAACAGGAACGAATGCCGATGCGATAACTCTTTCTAAAAATGGCGTTAAAACCGGCGTGGTTTCAATTCCTTTAAAGTACATGCACACACCGGTAGAAAGCATTGACACAGCCGATATTGAAAGCTGCGCTAGGCTACTAAGTGAATTTTTACTTTCAGGAGGCAATATATGTTAGAAAATATTAAAAAGCTTACACAGCTTGACGGAATTTCAGGCCGAGAAGACGAGGTGCGAGATGAAATTATTTCGCAGATAAAAAACATCTGCACTGAACAAAAAGTAGATAATTTAGGTAATCTCATAGTTTTTAAAAAGGGCAAAAATACGCCTAAAAACAAAGTTATGTTGTGCGCACACATGGACGAAATAGGGCTTATTGTAACACACATTACAAAAGACGGAATGTTAGGGTTTAGTGAAGTTGGCGGTGTTAATTCAAAGGTAATTCTAGGGCGAAGTGCAAAAGTAGGAAAAAACAAAATACTCGGTGTTATTGGTACAAAGGCAGTGCATATGCAAACAAAAGAAGAACGCACAAAAGCAGTACCATCTGATAAACTTTATATTGATATTGGTGCTAATGACGAAAATGATGCACTAAAATATGTAAATATCGGTGACAGCGTTTGCTTTGTCGGAGACTTTTTGGAGTTTGGCGACGGATTTATTAAAGCAAAAGCAATAGACGACCGTGCAGGTTGTGCTATTTTAATCGAAATCATGAAAACAGACTTAATGTATGACACGTACTTTTGCTTTTCGGTGCAAGAAGAAATCGGACTAAAAGGCGCACGTGTTGCAACTAACCAAATAGAGCCTGATATTGCACTAGTTATTGAGTCTACTGCTTCAGGGGACGTGTGCGACGTAGATGGAGCTGCTAGAGTTTGTATTTTAGGACAAGGTGCTGTTGTAAGCTACATGGATCTTCGCACTATTTACGATAAAAAGCTTTTTGATTTGGCGTTTGAAGTAGCTAAAGAAAATAATATTAAGTGCCAAACTAAAACTGCTGTTTCAGGTGGAAATGATGCGGGTGCTATACATGTTTCAAAAAATGGAGTGAGAACTGTTGCTCTTTCTATACCGAGCCGGTATATTCATTCACCATCTTGCGTTGCAAAAAAAGATGATATCAACTCAGTGTTAGCGTTAGCGCAGGCACTTACAAATATTTTAGGCGGAATATAAAAAGGAGCAGAATTTAATGCAAAGAGAGTTTTATAAATTTGACCAGCAAATTTTATCGCTAAGTGAAAAAGCGGCAGCTTTATGTGCAGATGCGTTTAAAAAAATAGACGAAATCTGTGAATATAATGAGGCTAAAATGTTAGCCTCTTTTACCCAAAACAAAGTGAGCGAATCGCATTTTTGCGGTAGCACGGGTTATGGCTATGGCGATAGAGGTCGTGAAGTATTAGACGCTGTTTTTGCACAGATAGTAGGCGCCGAAGATGCACTAGTACGCCACAATTTTGTGTCCGGAACGCACGCACTGTCTGTAGCATTATTTGGAGTTTGTCGTCCTAATGATAAACTCCTTGCAGTCACAGGCAGTCCATATGACACAATGGAAGAGGTTATTGGCATACGTGGAAAAGGCAATGGCTCGTTAATAGATTTTGGTGTAAAATATGAGCAGGTTGAACTTCTTTGCGACTCTAAGCCTGACACTGAAGCTATAAAAGCTAAGTGCAAAGATGCAAAAGTGGTTTACATACAGCGTTCTCGAGGATATTCCTTACGTGAATCGCTAACTATAGAAGTAATAGAAGAAATAACCACGCTTGTTCACAAGGAAAATCCTAATGCCATAGTTATTGTTGATAACTGTTACGGTGAATTTGTTTGTAAAGAAGAACCGTGCGAAGTTGGAGCTGATTTAATAGTCGGCTCGCTTATTAAAAATGCCGGTGGCGGAATTGCAAAAACCGGTGGGTATATTGCAGGAAGAAAAGACTTAGTAGAGCTTGCCTCGTATAGATTAACAGCAGTTGGAATGGGCAAAGAGGTCGGTTGTACACTATCGCAATCAAGAGAAATGTTTATGGGACTTTTCTTTGCGCCATCAGTTGTTGCTAATGCTGTAAAAACTTCAATATTTGCATTACAGTTTTTCTCACTTTGTGGGTACGAAGTGTTCCCTAAAGTCAACGCAACAAGGACCGACATAATAGCGGCTATTACTTTAGGAAATAAAGAAAAACTTATTGCATTTTGTCAAGGAATACAAAAAGGCTCGCCTGTAGATTCGTTTGTTTTTCCTCAACCGTGGGAAATGCCGGGTTATGAAAGTGAAGTTATTATGGCAGCAGGCGCATTTACAAGCGGTGCTTCTATTGAACTTTCAGCAGATGCACCACTAAGAGAGCCATTTGCAGTTTGGTTGCAAGGTGGCTTAACTTATAACACCGGTAAAATAGGAGTGTTGCAAGCGGCACAAAACATGCTAAATCAAGGAATATTGTTTTAAATAAAATATGGTATAGAAGATAAAACGGTGCCAGAGTAATAATTTTATAATTTATGTGCATACTAAAATGTAAAATTAAAAGTAAAGGTGCTGTTTTATTATGACCGGTAACGCCGAATTATTAAACTTTATTTATCAAAATTCCGAAATGGGAATCCAGACCATACCGCAACTTCTTAACATTGTGCAAGACGAGAAACTCTTAGTGCAGCTTAAAAGCCAACTAGAAGAATATAACGAGATTAACAAAGAGGCAAAAGAGCTATTAAACCAGAACAGTTTCACTGAAAAAGACATATCTTCTTTTGAAAAAATGACAGCATATATTATGATAAACATGAAAACGCTCACAGATAAAACCCCGTCACACATCGCTCAAATGATGATTATAGGAAGTAATATGGGCGTGATTGATGCTATAAAAAACATTAGAAAATATAGTAATGCAGAGCAAAATATATTAAGCCTGATGAAAAGACTCTTAAAATTCGAGGAAAACAATATCAAAGATTTAAAAAGTTTTTTATAAGTGCTTTTATTAATTTTAACGCACGACACCTAAAAAATGTCGTGCGTTACTTTTTTGCAAAAAACGTTAGTTTATGTTGCTTTATGTTACTTTTTATGCTATAGTGACTATTATAAAGATTAAATATTTAGAGGAGAAATTATGGCTAGAAAATTATCAGTTTTATTAATTGAAGACGACCAAGCGGCTTGTGGTGAAATAATTGAGTGTATACAACAGCTTAGCGACGTATATTTAGTTGGCGTTACAAACAGTTGTCGGAAAGCTTTAAGAATCGTGCAAGACTTCATGCCTGACGCTGTGATTTTGGATTTAGAGTTAAATCTAGGCGACGGAAACGGTTTAATATTTTTGCAACAGCTAACTGCACTTAGGTTAAAAATAACGCCTTATGTTTTGGTAACGACAAACAATTCAAGTGCTGTAACTTATGAGCAGGTGCGAACATTAGGCGCAGATTTCATTATGGCAAAACATAAATCCGATTATTCAGCAAAAAACGTTGTAGAATTTTTACGTATGATGAAAAACACGTTACATAGTAAAGCAAGTTCATTATCGCTTGAACATCAAACCAACGAAACAATAGAACAAAAAAACAAAAGGATTGCTCATTGTATTTCCACTGAATTAGATAAAATTGGAATTAGTCCTAAAGCAGTAGGATACCAGTATTTAATTGATGCTATAAGCATGGTTGTACAAAACCCTATGAATAACATTTGTGCTGCTATTGCTAAAAAATACGCTAAGTCCGATGCGAGCGTAGAGCGTGCTATTCAAAACGCTATTATAAAAGCATGGCGTACTACAGATATCGACGAATTAACCAAGTATTACACAGCTAAAATCTGTTCTTCAAGAGGCGTACCGACGGTAAATGAGTTTATCTTTTATTTTGCAAACAAAATAAGAAACGAGTATTAAAAAAACAAGCTGTACTTTAAAAAAAGTACAGCCGGTTTTATCTAGTTTTTAATTAAATACCTAAAAATGCACATAGCCATTCCCAAAAACTCATTTTAAATCCCCCCAACATAGTAACTTCATTTGCTAATATAATATTAACCTATTTAAGGGAAATTTTACCTTACTTTTCGGGGTGATTTTTTTGTTTATAAACATTGCTTTTTGTACACAAGGGGTAAAGTTTTTTAATAAAGTCTGGGATATTTTTAATATTTTCTTAAAAACTCATAGGTATAAAAAAACTGCATAAAGGCGGTTTACACTCTTATCTTTTTTACTTTGCAAAGTAAGAGTAACGGTTTTAAAGATTTGTGCCGATGCAAAGCGGCAAAATGGAGTATAAATATTATGATGTATGCCGAGATAATCAAGTACTTTACAATAATCATCACAAGTTTTTATTTGTACCACAAACTACTAAATAAAATAGAAGAAACGAAAAAGAAAAGAATCGCTTATTTAGCTTGTGCATTACTCTTGTCAGTCGTGACAGGGATAATAAAAAGTTATGCTCAATATTTAGCCATTCCGATAATGATTTTAGTAGCGTTTATAATGATAACGCTCTTATCCGGGACAAAACTTGAGCTATCTTTAAGCAGTATCATAATTTCGTTTGCTATTAGTTACGGCATTAACACGCTTGCAAGTGTAATAATCGCATTGTTATTTTTTGCATTAAAAATAAGTCACGGTGTAAGTTATATTTACCCAATGCTACTAATATTACCTCTGCAAGTTGTTTTTGCGACAATACCCTTTAAATTTAAACGCCTTAAAAAAGGAATGCCTTTTTTGATAAAAGGCGGTGCGAGTGACGTTGGAGTTTTATTAAGTTTAGTTGTTTTATGTGCTATTATCGTTCTTAATGACAATAACGCAAGATTTATTTATATAATACCGGTTTTATTTATTATTATTTGTTCGGTTCTAGTTTTACTGTGGTGGCGAAAAAGAATAACAAAGATATATAAAGAACGCCTTAGAACTGCCGAAGTACAGTGTTTGCAAGACACTATAGCCGAAAAAGACCAAAGAATAGACTATCTTACTAAGCAAAACGATTCTCTTTCAAAAATAATACATAAAGATAATAAACTCATTCCTGCTATGGAGCTTGCTGTAAGAAAGTATTTAACTTCTGTAAATGCTAGTGATGAAGAAACAAACAAAACAGGCGAAAGTTTATTGGCTGAATTTGAAACGCTTTCGAACCAGCGTTTAGGAATAATCGGAAACTATCAAAACAAGAATAAAGTTTTGCCATTAACCGGTGTGTTTTCGGTTGACACGCTTTTAAATTACATGTTAAGTAAAGCCACCAATAACGACATTTCTTTTGACTTCACTTTAACTGGCAGTGTGAAGTTTATGATAGATAACGTGATAAAAGAAACCGACTTAAATACTCTTCTTGCAGATTTAATTGAAAACGCAATTGTAGCGACTAAAAAGTCCAGCAATAAGCAGATACTAATTAACATTGGCGTTGCAGACGGAATTTATTTTATGGATGTTATTGATAGCGGAATTATGTTTGAAACCGATACATTGTGCAAATTAGGACTGAAAAAGGCGACTACTCACGCTAATGAGGGCGGCAGTGGAATAGGACTTCTTAGCATATTTGAACTTTGTAAAAAAACGAAAGCAAGTTTATGTATAAAGGAGTTTTCTTTAAGCAAGCAAACTCTGTTTACAAAAAGAATATCAGTTTTATTTGATGAAAAACGCCAGTATATAATTGATAGTCCAAGAAGTGAGAGCCTTATGAAAAAAGTAAGCAGAACGGACGTTTTATTTACTAATACTGACCAGTAAAAAAAGCCCACAAAATTTTATTAACAAAATCAACTTCATTTTCATACAATGTAGCAAACGACGAATAGAAATAGGTTTGTAATGGAGGGAATGTTTTGGACGATTTTGTGGTAAAGAGAAAAATACCTATTGTACTAAGGGATTATTACGAATACAGCGGTATAGCATTTGACGGTTGTACTTATTATTTAACTTTACGATGTGGTCCAATCATTTTAAAACTAGATAAGTGTTTTAGAGTGACTGGCAAAATAAAGACATGTCGCAAGTATTCAAGCATAACATATGACTGCACATCAAAATGTTTTTGGGCAATATCAGCAAACTTTTGTAAGCTTTATAAGCTTAACTGCTGTCTTGATGAAGTCGACTGCCTTTTATTAAAACTTCCGGGAACGTGCGTGATAATGCCAATTGGCGTCTGCTACGACTGCTGTGAGGATACCCTTTTAGTGGCGACTAGTTTAAGCGTTATGCGAGTTGAAAAGACAACAGGGCAGACGACTATACTAAAAAAATACGTTGACGAAATTGTGTTAGGAATTGCTTGTATTAGTCCATATTATTTAGTTAGCACACTTAAAACGACTAAGCAAAAGCTCTATTTACTAGACAAAACTAATCAAGTGATAATTAAAAAAGCTTTTGATACTGATTTTTTAGTTACCTCGGTGGTTGCAAATTTTTGCACCTTTAAAGATGGTATACTTGATATTGTTTTTTTAACGCAAAAATCACGCTGCTATCCATACTTAGTGGAAACTGAGCTTGATACTTTAAAAAACAATCTTACTCTTTGCGAATGTAACACACAAATCGACTGCTGTCACTGCGACACGCCAAGCTGCAAGCCTCACGCATGTACAGATATAATTGAGTCAATTGCACTAGTAGAGGCTTCAATATCACACATACTTAACGCCGAGGGCGAAAAAATTCAAAAGATTGTCGCTTCAACTGATGACATTGATAAAATTATCTGTGTGAATAAAGAAGTGAATAAAACTATTATTAATGCAACGCACCTAGAACACATTTTATATGCAAAACTCGAGGCTATAAAAGACTGTTGTGACCTTGATTGTGACTGTGATATAGATTGCGATATAGACTGTGACTGTAACCCCGGCTGTGGTGTTGACTGCAATACCGGCTGTGAGGGCGAGTGCAAATAAAAAAACGTATCAACCTTTTATTTATAGCATAGAATGTAATGGATATTAGTAATATCTCTTGATATATATGCTTTTTAAAGAAAGGAAAATGCTAGATGACACAATTCAAGCTTATTTTAAGTCGTCTAAAAAACCCGTCTGTTATTTTAAGTATCGTGTCGCAAGTGATAACTATTTTGGTGCTTTTAAAAGTTGACGTTGATGCGAGTATTGTAACAGGAATTGTAGCAGCAATTTGCTCGATTTTTGTACTTTTAGGCATTATGTCTAACCCATCGACCCAGAAAATAAGTTATGCGGATGATATTTACACTTGTGAAAATTGCGGTGAGAAAAACGCACACGTTTTAGTTGGAGATGAACTTGTGTGTAGCTCTTGCGGTTCTAAACTTAAAAAAAATGACGATTCGGTATAACACTAAAATAAAAGCGGCTGAATTAAATTCAGCCGCTAAATTAATGTTTATAAAATGCGATACGTTATTATAGTGGGTTAAACCCCTTTGCAAATTTTAGCTGCTAGAACAGTAACGTCATCAGTATCAAGTTCATTCATTCTTTTTTTAGCCTCATAGCTTATTCTTGAGGAAATTTCTTTTGCTGTACGATGTGAGTTGACTTTAATTTGCTCTAGAATCCAATCGTCGCCATCACATAAACACCCGTCGCTAACAAGCAGTATAATGTCATCGGACTTTATTGTCACTACTTTTTTTTCAAATTTTATTCCCTGAAGAATACCTGCCGGCAACGAATTTGAATCGACCTTTCCAGTTAAACCGCCCAGTTTAACGTAAGAGGCAGCAGCACCTGCTTTTAAAAACTCGACTTTTCCGGTGTATAAATCAATTTTTGCAATGTCAATTGTAGCTAGAGACTCGTCCGACGATTTTACTAAAAGTGATGAATTAATGAGTTTTAACGCCGACTCAAGACCAAATCCTGCTTTAATAAGTTTTAATATAATAGAGCAGGTCATAACGCTATCAATAGCTGCACGCTTGCCACTGCCCATTCCATCACTTAAAATCATATATGCAAAACCTTTGCTATCTTGAAAAAACTCATAGGTGTCACCGCAAATTTTGTTTCCGTTGTTGCTAATTTGACCGGCAGAAAAATCCACGGTATAATTTGCTTTTTCAAAGAAAGAAAGTTTGCTTTTTCGTGATATAGACGTTATAGAAGGTAGGTCAAATTCTCTACCTAAAACGTGCGAAAATGTTTCACAAAGAAGTGAGGGCTGCGTTTTAACGTTTCCCACTGTGTAGATTTCTATATACATTCGTCCGTACTTATCTGTGGTGCAAATCACCTGTTCAGGCTCGTTTTCAAGCTGCGTAAAGGTCGACTTTATGAGCTTGCAAGAAACTTCGTCGTATGAAGAAAACTCGCTAAGTTCTGCACTCACTTCACACAGCATATCTGCTATTCCTTGAAACTGCTCGACTACGATTTTTCTTGCTTCATTAACGTGACGTTTAGCACTTTCATTTGCAACAAAAGACTGATATTTAACATTGATTTTGTCGGTAAAGTCAGATAGTTTACAACAGTTTTCTTGAAAATATGCCGGCATTGCACGTGGTGAAATAACACCGCTTTTTTTAAGTACCGCAGTCATTTGCGGATAAGTGGAAACTGTATCATTATAATTTTTTTCCCAACAGTTAAGATTAAGCGTGCAGTTTTTGCACACCACGTCAGCAGCAGAGTCGTAAACGCTGTTAATATCAATGTGAGAGGATTTATTAAAGCACTGTGAAACGTGTTCTAAATCATCTTGCAAGTCGATAATTGTTTGTGAAGCGAAACTTAGCTTTGTGGAAACCCCACTGTTAAGCATTAACGCCATATCAGAGCCGGTTGCTTGAGCAGTAGCCTTTTTTATATAATCGAGTAGCTTATCGGGCAATAAAATAAAAATTGCAGTTGCTAAAAACACTTCAATTATATGATATGTTAGTAAAACAGGCGCACCTAAAATCATTAGCCCAACAGTCATAACCGCTAAAAATCCTGCTATTTGAACAACTTTGTTTACTTCTATAAATATCCCGGCTACAAAGCTTGCAATAATTAATAAGCCACAAAACGTTAGCAGTTCCACTGAATACATAGTAAATGAAACGGACATTAAAATCGAGCAAACGCTAGCCCCGACTATACCATACCGACTGCAAGCTACATATATAACAACGGTGCCTATAATTATTCCAATGTTTATGTTAAACAAAGAAAACCCACAAAGTGCCACGATAACACTCACTGCTAAAATGGCAAGACTTGCAGTTTGTGCTTTGTTGTACGTGCTTACTGCTTTTCTTGCAAAAATCGCACGTGCAGCAATCGCATAAAAATATGCAAATGTCCCACATAAAATAGACTCGGTGATTAATAAAACAAAGTCTACCGTCGCCATTTCACCGACCACAAACCGTAAAATTGATATTGTAAGAGTTGTACCAAATGCAAGCACTGTCGCTAAAAAAGCGGTAGGCTTTACTTTTAGTAGCTTGAAAGTTACAAACTTTAGTATCGTCACTGCTAAAATGGCAATGATAAAAAACATAGAGTATTTGCTTTTTTCAAAAAAAATATACCCCATAATAGAACTTAGTGCGCCTATAACACTAAACTTTGTAGGTAACGCCGCTATTAATGCCACACTAAACGGTGACACCGAGGAAAAAATTTTTGCGTTAGTTAGAACAAATGCAAGCATTGTCGCTATAATTACCTTTAAAACCAGTAGTTTTGAGGCTGCCGCATTTACATTTTCAACTTTTATAGCTTTTGACTTCATTGCTTATTCTCCATTCCGCCGCTTTGCACCGGCATAAAACTGTGAAAAAAGGTTCCCGTTTTTCACGCAAAGTAAAAAATGATAAGAGCGTAAAATGTTTATGTACATCTTTTTTTCAATTTTATCATAAATAAGTGGTATATTTTGTCAAATTGTTGTAGTGAAGAAAAATATTTTTAAAGTTTATTTAAAGTAAAGCTAAAAAAGTGAAAATTTGCAGAAAAAAATGACGTTACCACCAAAGTGAATTAGTGGTAACGTCATTATAAAAGTATTAAAAAAACATTTTACTTATTATTTTTCGTCCTTTTCTTTTTTAGGACTTTTATTTGTAAATTTATTTAATAGGAAAATTACTAATATAATTAAACCTGTAACAAAGAATATTCCAATCATTCCTTGTAACATTATGGGGAGTGTTTGTAAAAATAGTTGTACGTCAAAAAACTTATCCATAAGCTCACACCTTTCAATAATAATCTAAAAAGTTAAATTAGACTTAGTATCAAGCCGCCTGCGATAACAGAGGCAATCTGACCTGATACATTTGCACCTATAGAGTGCATAAGCAAGAAGTTTTGATTATCTTCGGCTAGTCCCATTTTGTGAACTACTCTTGCAGACATTGGAAATGCTGAAATTCCTGCCGCACCAATCATTGGGATAATCTTCTTCTTTGAAAATAAGTTTAGGAATTTAGCAAAGAAAACACCGCCAACTGTGTCAAATATAAATGCGACTAAGCCTAGTCCTAGAATAAGAAGTGTTTCGTAGTTTATAAAAAATTCGGCTTGCATTTTTGATGCTATTGTTATACCTAAGAACAACGTAATGAGGTTTGCTAAAACCTTTTGTGCTGTTTCAGAAAGTGAGTTTAAAACGCCACATTCACGAATAAGATTACCAAACATCAAGAAACCAATTAAGGATACAGCACGAGGTGCAACGATTCCAACAATTACTGTTACTATAATTGGAAAAAGGATTCTTGTTAATTTAGAAACGTCTTTTTGCTCATATGGCATACGGATTAGACGTTCTTTTTTAGTTGTAATAAGTTTAATAATAGGTGGCTGAACAATAGGAACAAGCGCCATATAAGAATATGCAGCTACTATTATTGCACCTGTGTATTTAGAGTTGAAAAAGTTAGCGACAAAAATTGATGTAGGGCCATCTGCAGCACCAATAATTGCAATAGAAGCAGCATCTTTTAATTCAAATTTGAAAAGTGCTGCAAGACTTAGTGTGAAAAATATGCCAAACTGTGCTGCTGCTCCAAACAGCATCATTTTTGGATTGCTTAAAAGCGGTCCAAAGTCAATCATTGCACCGATTCCTATGAATAAAAGTAGCGGGAAAAGTTCATTTGCTATACCTGCGTCAAATAGCAAATCAATAACTCCCACTTCCGGTTGTAATCCTTCATATGTTTGCGTTACAGCTCCCGATAGAGGTAAATTGACAAGTATTGCTCCAAATCCCATTGGCAATAACAGTGCAGGCTCCATGTTTTTTTTGATTGCTAAAAAAATAAGCACTCCACCAATAGCCCACATAATGAGTTGCTGCCATGTTATGTTTAAAAAGTTTTCAAGTATCGCTTGCATAAAATAGTCCTCAATTCACATTAAATATAGTTGCAGTTTGTTATAATAATAAAGTAAAATTAACAAATACGCAATCGCTTTTGCGTAATCTTAGAACAATCTTCACGTAAAAGTGCATTTATTAACAATTTCTTTATGTTTATTTGATTATAACACTTTATTTTCCATTAAGAAAGTGTTATAATAAAAAAATAGCGAATTTTGTCTTTTTAACTGTGTATGACACTAAATAGCGTGAAAATTAGAGCAGAATACACAAACTTAGCTACATAACTCTTTTAAAATTAAATCATATATGTTAGTATAACCTTATAGATGTGGAGTAATCATATTTATGACATTTAAATATAAAGTCTTAATTGCAGAATGTGGGAATAGTCTTGCAAAGTATCTATCAGATATTTTAGCTAATAACCAATTTAAAGTTTTAACAGCAGATGATGAAGAAACGTTGCGTATCTTTTTAACGACATGTAACCCGGACATTGTTTTAGTCAATACAAATAAACCTAATAGCCGCTCTAGAAACGCTGTTAGGTTTATACGTGAAACTTCTGCTGTTCCAGTAATTGTGATTGCATCACAAAGTGAAGAAAAAGATATCATTGATGCACTTGACTTAGGTGCAGATAATTTTGTTAATGAGCAGATTGGAGCAGGTGAATTTTTAGCAAAAACACTTGCAGTGATAAAATGTTTTAAGAGGTCTTCAGTAAAATCAGGCTCTATTTGTGCTGGGCGGTTTGTAGCAAAGAGCTTTGTGGTTGATTTTGATACACGAAGTGTAGTTGTTGATGGGAAAAATAAGTGCTTAACAAATAGCGAATTTAAGATAGTTGCGTTATTATCAAAGTTTTCTGGAAAAGTTTTAACTTATAATTTTATTGTAAAAAACGTTTGGGGTCCTAACGTGGCAATGGACAATACAATGCTTCGTGGTTACGTGGCAAGCATACGAAAAAAAATTGGTGAAAAACCATCAAAG
>JAVWHI010000012.1:16681-17089 GCA_036640155.1 Oscillospiraceae bacterium
ACGGAAATGGGAGTTGGATACTATCTCATTGAAGGTGAATAAAATATTAATACACACCCTTTTTAAAGGTGATTAGGAGGAAAAATGCAGGAAGTTTTTACGAGGTTTATTGAACAATTTGGCTATTTGGCAGTAATGCTATTAATTCTTATCGAGAACATTTTCCCACCAATACCCTCAGAAGTAGTTTTGGTTTTTGGTGGATTTTTAACAAGACAAACAGATATGAACGTTTGGGGAGTAATTTTATTTTCAACGATTGGATCAGTTTTGGGTGCAGTCTTACTTTACTGGCTGGGATATGCTTTACAAAATGCAGGACTAAAAAAATTATTTTCGGGAAAGTTCGGAAGACTTTTGCACTTAAAAACTTCTGATGTTGATAAAGCGGAAAACATTTTTATCAAA
>JAVWHI010000013.1:0-16749 GCA_036640155.1 Oscillospiraceae bacterium
GTTGGATATTATTTAACTAAAACATTAATTGAACATGGGCATAATCCAATTTTAATAGAGCAGGACAAAGAAACCTGTTCATTTATTGCAAACGAATTAGATATACCGGTTATTTGTGGTGATGGAACATCAATAGAAGTTTTAGAAGAGGCAAAAACGGGTAGTAGTGATGCTATAATTAGTGTAACAGGGCAGGATGAAAACAACTTGATAAGTTGTCAATTAGCTAAAAAAATGTTCAACATATATAAAACTGTTGCGAAAGTTAACAATCCAAAGAATGCAGATATTATGCGTCAATTAGGCGTTGACATTGTAATTAGCAGTACAGATAATATAGCAAGGTTATTAGAGCGTGAAGTAGATAGTGCAACAATCAAAAGTATTGTTAGTGTTAATCACGGGGAAGCCTCAATAAGTGAGATACGTATTCCTAAAGCTTACAAGTTAAACGCTAAAAAGTTAAATGAAATAAAGCTACCGGAGGATTGTGTTGTTATTTCGATTGACCGTCAGGGTAAAACGATTATTCCACGTGGTAATACTGAAATTTTAAGTGAGGATAAGTTACTTATAATGGCACTTGATGATTCAGTGCATTTAGTTAAAAACGCATTAAAACTCGAGTGGTAAAAAATTAAAAAGTATAAATATTATTCATACGCAAACAATAAATTAGGTGTATAATAAGAGTATATTAAAAGAATGGAAGTGTAGAATATGTCTGTAATAGTAGTAAACAAAGATAATTTTGAGGCTGAGGTTTTGTCGAGTGATAAACCGTGTTTAGTAGATTTTTGGGCATCGTGGTGTAATCCATGCAGAATGCTTTCACCGATTGTAGACGAAATAGCAAACGAGCAAGCTCAAAACATCAAAGTTTGCAAGGTGAATATTGATGAAGAATCTGAATTGGCACTTAAATTCAGTGTTATGACAATTCCAACACTGTTGTTATTTAAAAATGGCAAAGTAGAAAAAACGTCAATTGGTTACAAACCAAAATCAGAAATAGAAGATTTTATTAAATAGACTTTTTAAAAACAAGAGATGATTAAATTCATCTCTTGTTTTTTTTCGGTAATAAAAGCAGTTTACTTTGCATATAATAGTTATTATAGCTGAAAAAACGGCAAAATTCAAACTGAAAGAAAAGTGGTATTTATGACTCCCTCAAATGAGCAGACTAATATTCAAAAAAACGAAAGTAATTGTGACTACAATCAGTGGTTTATGGTTGACGGAGACCTTGACGATTTTATTTTTTTTAATGATGACCAACAGCAGCCTAGCCAAAGATAGCCTTGTGAAAACAAGGCTATTTTTATCGTGCCACCTAGAATAATAGTATTAAAAACGTAAATAATATAGTATTAATTATATATTTCGGTAGCCGCAAATTTTAATGTGGCAATAATAAAAAACTTTATTATTAGTAAAAGATGAATTTGAAGTTTAGGAGTGTAAAAAACAAATGAGCGATAAAACGTTATGGACAGGAATAAACAAGGTGTATCATCAATATAACTGGCTAGCACAAGATGAAGAATGTGATGTTTGCGTTTTGGGAGGGAGCATAACAGCTGCGTTGTGTGCTAATGAGTTTCAAAAAAAGGGAATTGATACTATTTTAGTTAGTGAAACACCGCTAGGATATATGTCAACAGCTATTGCAGGCTCAGTACTTCGCTTTGGTAACGCAAACAGCTTAAGCAAGCTTTCTAAAAAAATTGGTAAAGACAATGCCGTAAGTTTTTTTAACGAATGTGTTGTAGCGCTTAATGAAATAGAGGAACTCGAAGAAGAAATAGGTGGGTTTCGATTTGCAAGGCGTGATGGGATTTGCTACACTAAAAACCCACTTCATGTCGACGAATTACACACTGAATATTTGATGTGTAAGAATAATGGATTTGATGTAAGCTTTTTAGAAAAAACGGATGCAAGCGACAAACTCCGCTTTGCAATCGAATGTGCTACTCGTTTAGGCAGCTTAGATGGTGAAGTTGATGGTTACGCTTTAATTCATAGACTTTCAAGCAATGCTAAAAAAAATGGAGCAAGGATATACGAAAACACTGTTATTGATAATATAAACACAAAAGCCGACGGAGTTGTTTTAGTAACACAATACGGTAAAGTTATACGCTGTAAAAAACTTATATTGGCAATAGGGTATAAGCAAAATGAATATCTTAACGCTCTTGAGGATATCAAAACAACTTTTACGATAGCAACAAGACCGCTTGAAAATTTAAATGAGTTTATAAATCATGATATTATAAGTAGATATAAAACAGATATTTATGCTAGAACTACTCATGATGATAGAATTTTAATGGGTGGACTTGATGCTGCTATTATAGCACACAACACACGGTGGGGAAAGGTGCTTAATCCTAAAAAAATTATAGATACGAAGTATCAAGAGCTTGAAACAGCAATGAATTTAATGTTTAGTGGGATAATGAACTTAGAGGTTGTCAATAAGTTTAATGGCGTGTATGGCAACACCTTCGACAACTTGCCGGTTTGCGGAGAATGTGCAGGATACTCTAACATTCTTTTTAATATGCAGTCAGGTGCAAATCCAATTTTGTCAGCACAAATTTGTGCTAAGCTTTTAGTGGATATTTATGAAGATAACCAAAACAAAATGTCTAATCTTTTTTCTTGTGAACGAAAAACACTATAATAAAAAGCAGGCTGCTATGAATTTCATAGCAGCCTGCTTTTTTATTGTTGTTTAAGAAAAGAGTCGACTTGAGTTTGGAAAGCTTCAATAATTTTTGATAGTCCTGCGGAGTCTAGTTCTTTTTTCATTTGCGGTATTTTAACAACTGGGTCTTCTGCACCTGTTGTAAGTCCGGCAGAATATTTTTTTACAATCGCAATGCAGGAGGCAACTTCGTTTTTAACGCTAGAAATATCTGGTGAGAATCCAAGTAGTGGGGAAGCTTCAGCTTTTTCCATTTCCTTTTTCACCAAGTCCCACTGATTAGACTTTGCCGGAGCAGCTGGAATCATCTCGAAAAATGATGCTTGTGCAAAAGTTTCAGCCATCCAACCGTCGTTTAAACGCTCGACAGTGTCTTCACTTGTGATTTTATAATTTTGGTCTTTAATTCCATAAGCTAACATGTTTCTATAGTCTTTATTTGTATTGATATATTCAAGATACTTTAAAGCTGTATCAACATTTTTAGAGTTTTTTCCAATTCCATTCATTGAGCCTTGAATTGAGTCTGTTGTATAATAAGGTCCGGTTTTTTTATGCATTTGTACGCTGTGGTTACGTTGTATTGCCCACATTTCGTCCGACCCTGGAAAGCCTTGTGCGGTGAAGAAAGGAGAATATTTATATTCACTTTCTACTTGTGGTGCATCTTTGTTAATATATCCTGCTTTAAACCATTCGTGTAATGTTTTGAGTTCATCTACAAAATCCGGGTCTTCATATCCCCATTTTACTTTGCAAGATGGGTCATCAAGTTTAACACCAATCATAATATCACGATTAATCATATCAAACATTGTAGCTAGTCCATTCATGCCACTAGTCGTTAGCATAAAAGGCGCACTAGCATTAGACGGCATCTTGCCTGAATCTTTTATAGCTTTTAAAATAGGTGTGACTGAGGAAGATTTAGCGGTTGTTTTATCTAGCATATCTTTAAGCCCGGGTATATCAAGACTTGAATCTATGCACCAGTATTGTGCTGCTGCTGAGTCTTTATAAGTTGGCACGGCGTAAATTTTTCCATTAACCATAGAGCCATGCCAAACGTCTTGTGGTATATAGCTGTAAAGTTTAGGAGTTACTGTTTTAACTTTTTCGGTTATGTCGTAAAGTTGATTACTAGATGCTGCAATAGCGTAGTTAGCATACCACGAACACGTGTAGGCAATGTCAAAAGGCTCGCCTGTAGCCATTGTCATTTTCAGTGCTTCATCAGACCCGTTTCCGGTAAATTTAAAGTCGATTGTAACGCCGATATCTTCGGCCGACTTTTTGTTTAATGCCTCAATAACCGGCTTAGGATCTTTTGGTGTGTTTCCCCATTGATACCATGTTAATTTTACTGGTTTGTTTTCGTCAGTTTCATCTTTCTTTTTGCACCCTGAAAACACTGTTAGGAACATAAAAGAAACAATGAGCAGTGAGATGATTTTATATCCTGTTTTCATTTTGTGACCTCCGTTTAATAATATAAAATACAATTATTTAAAATAATAAACTGTATTTAACAAGAGTTATTCTTATCCTTTTACAGCTCCTACTGTCAAGCCGGAAACAAAGTATTTCTGGAAAAAAGGATAAGAAGCGGCAATAGGAATTACAGCTAGCACGACTAGAGCCATTTTAGTGGATTCGGCAGGCATTTTTGCTAGGATTTCACTAGCTGAAATTCCAAGATGTGACGAGCCTGAAGCCATAAATTCAATATTTTTTTCTATTTGTATAAGCACATATTGCAGAGGAAATAAGTCTCGTTCGTTTAAATACATCAATGCGTGAAACCAATCATTCCAGTATGAAAAAGATAGGAATAAACCAATTGTTGCAATTGCAGGAAGTGAAATTGGTAAAACGAGCGTATAAAAAATTCGTATCTGCCCGGCGCCATCTATTTTGCCGGACTCAATAATTGAATCAGGTATTGTAGTAGTAAAAAATGTCCTTAATATAATTACATAAAAAGATGCAACCGCAATCGGTAAAATTAGTGCTAGGATATTGTTTTTTAAATCTAAAAGTTTTGTCATAACCAAATAATTAGCAACCATACCACCGTTAAATACCATTGGAATAAAAACAATATAAGTGTATAGTTTTTTAAATTTAAAATTACGTCTTGAAAGAACATATCCCATTGTTGAATTAAGAAAAAGTCCTAGGAGTGTACCAAAAACAGTTACAAATATTGATATTGCAAATGATTTTAATATTATTACCCTTGAATCCCAAAGATATTTATAAGCATCAAGTGTCCACTTTTTCGGGAAAAAGCTATATCCTATTTCGGCTATTGAGTCTTTGTGAGTGAAAGAAATAATTATAACAAATACTAGTGGAATTATGCACGAAAGAGCAATCAGTAAAAAAATTACTGTAAATAAAGCATTACTTTTTTTAGATATTTGATTAAACTTAAAAGCTGGACTTTTTGTGTTTATGGGTTTAATTTTTTTCTTCATAATAGTCACCTCTTTAAAAAAATGCGTTTTCTTTATCAACTTTTCTAACGATGCTGTTAGCAATCATTATAGTTACAAATCCACAAACAGACTGGAACAATGCAGCAGCAGAACTCATACCAAAATCATTAAGACGCATTAGTGCATTATATACATAAACATCTATTGTAAGTGTGGCGTTCATGAGCGCACCAGAGTTTTTAGGCACTTGATAAAATAGTCCAAAATCGGAATTGAATATTCTGCCTACTGCCATAATAAACATAATAATGATAACTGGCTTAATAATAGGGATTGTGATGTGCTTAATTTGCTGCCATTTAGTTGCACCGTCAATTACAGCTGCTTCATAATATGTTGTGTCAATTCCGGTTATTGAGGCTAAATAAACCACCATACCATAGCCGGTTGTTTTCCATATATTCATGATAATCAAAATGAAAGGCCAGTATTTAGTACCGGCTGAAGAGTACCAAGCAATTGGCTCAAGACCTAAACCAGTTAGCATGTTATTAACTAAACCTTTGTCAGGGCTTAAGAATGCAAACAAGAAATAACTTGCAACTACCCAAGATAAAAAGTGCGGTAAAAACATTGCTGTTTGGCATGATTTAGCAAGCTTTTGATTATATAAATGAGTTATCATAATTGCAAGTGCAACAGGAATAATAATACCCAAAACAATAAAAGCAGAGTTATAAAGAAGTGTGTTAATAATTGCTCTAATAGGGTCTTTAGTTGAAAACAAGAATTTAAAATTTTCGAGTCCACTCCACTCACTGTTTAAAATGTCGCCGATAAAGCCCTTATCACCAAGCCGATAGTTTTTAAATGCGATAATTACTCCAAACATTGGAATGAAAGAAAACACGATATACCAAATAACAGTAGGCAGTGATAAAATCATAAGCCCAAAGTCGTCGCTTGAAAATTTCTTTTTTACTTTCTTTTTCGATTTACTAAGCGTTATAATGCACCTCGCTTTAAAATTAATACTTCAAAATCTAATAGCCAAAAGAGTAGAATGTTATAGTGCGTATGTTAAAGATATTGTGGGAATTACTAATATTATTCTTTTGAAATTAACTTATATACACGAAAAAAATATTTATTAGAAAATCGCTTGCAAAATGGTAGGTTATACTGATATAATAATCAAATAAATATTTTTGTGAGGTGGGAGCTTTTTGCTTTAAATGATGAAAAATTTTAAATTTACAATGCGTTCAAGTCAAGTTGGAATTTTTGTGCAGGCAATTGTTTGCACAATTACAGCTTTGCTTTTTATACCGCTTAAAGAGTTATATGGCTTTTCATATGCTGATTTAGGTATTTTAGTTGCAATTAATTTCTTTTCACAAGTAGCTGTTGATATTGTCTTTTCAAAAGCTATAGACAAAGTGGGGTATAAACGTCTCGTTCTGCCGGCAGTCGCTCTAAGCTTTTTTGGGCTAGTGCTGTTTGGCTTAACACCAAACATTTTCCCAAACCACATTTTTTTAGGCATTATTATTGCAACTGTCATTTTTGCAGCGTCTAGCGGGTTACTTGAACTACTACTAAGTCCTATGATTAACTCAATTCCATCTGAAAATAAGGGTGCAACAATGAGCTTTATGCATTCTTTTTATGCGTGGGGACAAGTAGCAACTATAATTTTAACAACTTTAGCTATATTCATTTTTAAAAAAGAAAGCTGGCAGTTTATTGTTTTAGCATGGTCTGTTGTTCCGGTAGTTTGCTTTTTTATGTTTTGCAACGCCGAGTTTCCAAAAACCATAGCAATTGATAAAGCAAATAGTGCCAAAAAGATATTGTTTCAGCCGTTTTATTTACTATGTTTAGCAGCAATTTTCTTCGGTGCATCCACTGAAGTAGTGATGAATCAGTGGGCATCTACATTCACTGAAAAAGCTTTAGAACTGCCAAAAATTGTCGGAGACATGCTGGGAATGTGCGGCTTTGCGGTTATGATGGGAATAGGAAGACTGTTTTATGGATTTAAAGGTAGTCAACTAAACATGAATAATGCCTTGATTTTAGGCAGTGGAATATCAATAATATGTTATATTATCGTGGCGGTGTCACCGTTTAATTGGCTAAATCTTGTGGCTTGCTGTGTTTGCGGACTAGGCGCAAGCCTTTTGTGGCCGGGAACACTTGTCATTTCGTCTGCAAGATATCCAATGTCCGGTGCGTGGCTGTTTGCTATTTTAGCAGCAGCAGGGGATATTGGTGCCGGTGTAGGAACATGGATTGCCGGCGCTATAGTGGATACATTTGCTCAAAATAACTTTGTGGTTTCTTTTGCTTCTAATATAGGCATGTCCACAGAGCAGATGGCACTGCGTTTTGGTGTGGGAATTTCAGCAATTTTCCCGGTGATTTGCTTTGTAGTACACCTAGTTTTATCCCACATGAAAAAAAGGGAACTTATAGCGTGACCGCTTTTTAAATAATGATAATATTTATAAAGCCTAGTAAAAACGCATTCTATTTTAATGTTCATTGCTATTTGTTAATTAATTTAAATAAATAAGCCTATTACGTCGTATTAATCAAAAGGTATTTTATATATAATGACAAATTAATATTTTTTTATAATTATAGTGGAAATTATTAATAAAAGGTGATATAATGATACATGGCAATTAATTTTGCATGAATTTGTTTAATTTTTTGAAAATAATTATAATAAAAAAATAGGCGTATTCTGATTGGAAAATGTCGGTACATGAATGGAGATTAAGGAATGATTAATTACGTACGAAAGTTAAAATATGTAGTTTTATTTATAATTGATATTTTGGTTATGATTTCCGGTGTAATTTTTTTTAACGGGTATTTTGCAACAAAGAGCGGATTTATTTTGTTCCTTTTAATGCATATAGCTTTTGCACTAATTTATGCTTTGGTTTTTAAGGCATATCGTTTAAAAACCAGAATAGAACGTAATTTTGAATTTTTTTATATTATATTGATGATGCTTGCAATTTACATCGAAAGCCTAGCACTAAGTTTTTTACCTATATTTGCAATGAGAGAAAATGTTATTGTACATGTTTGCTTGTTTATAATATCGACTTATGTTATGGTTTTGACACGTGTTTTAACAGAAGTACTTAGAAAAGCAGTAATAAAAATGCTAAACAAACCAAACCCGATAATGTTAATTATTGGAGCAGGGGCGAGTGGCAGATTACTGCATAATTTTCTTTCTGAAAAGTTTGAATTGGGGCAGACAAGTGATACGGTTGCGTGTTTTGTTGATGATGACAAAAATAAAATAGGCACTGATTATTTAAAAACGCCAATTGAGGGACCAATTAATAATATTAAGCAGATAATTGAAAAATATGAAATAAAAACGGTTATTATTTCGATTCCAACTTTAAGCGACAAACGTAAAACCGAAATTCTAGATTTAATCAGAAATTTAGGAGTTGACATAAAAACCGTACCATCAATTGATGGTATAAAGCAAGGTAAGAGTGCAATATCAGTTAAGAGCATAACAATTGAGGACTTATTAATGCGTTCGCCTGCGGCTTTAGACAGCCAATATCAATGCGAATACATAAAAGACAAAACTGTTATGATAACAGGCGGTGGCGGAAGTATTGGCAGTGAAATTGTTCGACAAGTTTGTAGGTTGTCACCAAAAGGCGTCGTTATTTTAGATGTTTATGAAAACAATGCTTATGATATTTTGCAAGAGTTAAATGCTAAGCTTGTTAATCCATGTGATATTTACGTTGAAATAGGCTCAGTTCGTGATTATGAAAAAATGAAGAAGGTTTTTGACAAATACAAACCGGATGTCGTTTTCCATACTGCTGCTTTTAAACATGTGGTTTTTATGGAGCAAAATCCGGACGAGGCAGTTAAAAATAATTGTCTAGGTACATATAATTGTTCTAGACTAGCGTATGAAAATAGTATTGATAAATTCATTTTAATTTCAACTGACAAAGCAGCAACTCCATGCAATATTATGTCAATGACTAAGAGAATATGTGAATTAATAGTTGACGCATTTGCATCAATTTCTACAAAAACAATCTTTTCTTCAGTACGTTTTGGAAATGTTTTAGGTAGTAACGGGTCCGTTATTCCATTATTTAAAAAACAAATTGAGTCGGGTGGACCGGTGAAAGTTACGCATGCTGATATGGTTCGTTACTTTTTGACAATACCGGAAGCTGCAAATCTTATCATCGAATCCGGAAAATATTCGACAGACGGTGAAATATTCACCTTGACAATGGGAGACCCAATTAAAATTTATGACCTCGCATTAAGACTAATTTCTTGTTATAATTTAGTACCGAATGTTGATATAGATGTTGTTTTCACAGGACTTAGACCTGGTGAGCAATTAGGCGAAGAAAGACACATTTTACAAAATGAAATCCAATTAGAACAGGACGATAGAATTTCTGTTTCGCCCAGAGTTGAGGTTGATTTTGATAAACTAATTAGTAGCCTTGATTACTTGTTTAAAGATGGTAGCTCTAGTTTTGATGCGATAAAAAATCATATGGAGGATATTTTACAAAAATACGACCCGATGTATGATAAATAAATTTTCATATTGGCTTTAGTAGTGAGCATATGAATTTGACTAGCAAGGCATTTAAAAATTTTTAAAAAACAATAATAAAATCCACCTCAAAATCAACATTAAGAGGTGGATTTTACTGTTTTTATAAATTAGTTAAACATTGTTATAAGCCTTAACGGGCGACGTGAGAGCTGTAAAGTAAGTATTTGAAAGTGAATTTACGCAAGCCTTAGCTTTACTTTCATCGTTAAATATTCCAAAGACTGTTGAGCCACTTCCACTCATCATTGCGCCTATTGCACCCATGGACGTCATTTCTTCTTTAATTTTAAAGACCTCTTGGACATCGCAAACAGCTTCTAGAACATTTCCCATTGATTGTGCAACTTTATTAATATCTGCGTTTGCAATTTCATCAATCAGCAGTTTTATGTTAGGATGTTCACAGGTGGCAAGACTATCAAATTTTGCAAAGGCGTGTTTAGTGCAAACGCCTTTTTTTGGTTTTGCTATAGCAATATAACAGTGGGGAAGTGGTGCAAGCAAAATAACTTTTTCCCCGATTCCTTGCACTAGTGCAGTACCGCCATAAATGCAAAAAGGAATATCAGCACCAATTTTCTTGCCAATGTCGGCAAGTTGCGAAGAAGTCATATTCGTATTAAAAAGTTTATTCAAGCCTATTAAAACAGCAGCAGCATCAGCACTGCCACCGCCCATTCCTGATTGAGACGGAATGTTTTTCTTGATTGATATATTTACTCCAAAATCCGTGATGTTACATTTTTCAAAAAAAGACATTGCCGCTTTAAAAGCAGTATTAGTCATGTTAGTTGGAACACGGTAGTCGTCACAAAAGATATTTACCTTATTCATCTTATTTTTCATTATGCGAATTTTATCATAAAGACTTATAGACTGCATAATCATTTGCATATCATGATAGCCATTTGGCAAAATTCCAACGATATCAAGCAGTAAATTTATTTTTGCAGGTGCATTTAACTCAATTGAATCCATTTTACTTACAACTACCTTTCACAATGGTTACATAGTGCCAAAAAAATACATGTGTGTGGCACTATGCTTTATATATCAAACAATCTAAATCTTGAAATTTTAATTGCCTTTACAGGACACATTTCATGACAACAAAAACATTTTATGCAGTTATCATAATTAATAACTGCTTTTTTTGATTTAATGTCTATAGTCTTTGCAGGACAACTTTCTGCACATTTTCCACAGCCTATACATTTGTTTTTAATGATTACAGGACTTGAGGATAAAAGTTTTGTTGCCACCGGTTTTAGAGGCTTTCTTAAAAATTTCGGAACATATTCTAAAAAATCTATGCCTTTGTTATTTGGCATTTTAAAGTCCTCTATTTTGAAAAAAGCGTCGCCTAGCACATTAAGTTTGCTAAAATCACTCACACATAAACCTCTACGAATAGCGTTACTTACAGTAAGAATGGTTGTTGTAGGGATTTTCATAAGTTCACAAAGTAGAATGTCTAGGTTAAACGGATTTTTTGATGCTAATGTTAAACCGGTTTGTTTTGGTATGCCTCCAGAAGGACCGTCGCCTTCCATTGAAACTACTGCATCAACAAAAGTCACATCTGGACTAATCGTTTTTGCAAGGTCAACAAGCATGTTGCAAAAGTTATTTTTATCAGGAAATCTAAAGTGAAGTTCCGGCTTCATTAAACCGGGAATTGTACCAAATAAATTTTTTACTCCTCCACTTAAACCAGTCATACCATGTGTTTTAAGTTTTGCGACATTAATTATAAAATCGGCATCTTTAATAGGGTTTATTAAAGTAAACGAAGTTACTGCTTCACAGTCTTGTGTAGGTTGTGAGAAAAATCCAAAATCTTCATTTAAGGTAATATCGCATTCTTCACAGACTTTTGCCAAACCGGAGGCTTGATAAATTCCACTGATAGCCACTTTGTTATATGGCCCACCAGGACTATCTGCAAGAACAATATTAGTAACACCTAAGAGCTTTAATTTTTTAATTATAGCACGTATTATAGCCGGATGCGTTGTGGTTGCTTCTTCAGGCTTACGTTTCATTAAAAGATTAGGTTTTAAGAGAACTTTCATGTTCGGTTTAATTATCTCGTTTAGCCCTAAATTGATAAAGTGTTTTTCAATACTAGCAAAAACGACATCGTCTTCATATGACGGCGTATTAAGAAAGCTTACCTCATTCATTATTTTCTTCCTTTAGTTCTATTAAAAATTCGGCAATCCTGTTGATTGCTTGCGTTATGTGTTTAACGGAATACGAATAGGAAACCCTAATATATCCTTCACCGCTATCGCCAAAAGCAGTTCCTGGGACTACTGCAACTTTTTTGGAGAATAATAGTTTTTCACAGAAACTGTCAGAACTAAGACCAGTAGATTTAATAGATGGAAATATATAAAAGGCACCTTCGGGTTCAAAACATGTAAGTCCTAATTTATTAAAACTATCTACAATAAACCTGCGACGTGTGTTATATTCATCTTTCATATCTTGTATATCGTCATCACAATTTTGCAAGGCCTCTATTGCAGCATATTGACTTGTAGTAGGCGCACACATAATTGCAAATTGGTGTACTTTTGTCATCAAAGAAATAATTTCACTGGGTCCACAAGCATAGCCTAACCGCCAACCTGTCATGGAATAGGCTTTTGAAAAACCATTAACAAGTATTGTACGTTCTTTCATGCCATCAATTTCTGCAATAGAAACATGGTTTTTGTTATATGTTAGCTCTGCGTAAATTTCATCAGATAAAACTAAGATGTTTGTATCACGTAAAACTTCTGCAATTTCTTCTAAGTTTTCCCGGCGCATAACTGCCCCGGTTGGATTGTTTGGAAAGGGAAAAATAAGCAGTTTTGTTTTTTCGGTTATTTTTTCTTTTAAAGCTTCAGCAGTTAGTTTAAAGTTATCCGATGCTTTTGTAGTAACTGGTACAGCTACTCCGCCTGTGAGATGAACAATAGGCGAATATGCAACAAAGCATGGCTCAGGGATAATGACTTCGTCACCAGCGTTTACTAAAGAGCGAATGCACATATCAATTGCTTCTGAGCCACCGACTGTTACAACAATTTCATCTTCAGGATGATAATTCACATTAAAACGCCTTTGTAGATAACTTGATATTTCACGACGTAATTCAATTAAACCACCGTTAGCTGTATACACTGTCTTGCCTCGTTCAAGCGTTTTAATAGCTTTTGAGCGAATATTCCAAGGCGTTTTAAAGTCAGGCTCTCCAACGCCTAGCGATATAATACCATCAATTTGCGATGCTATGTCAAAAAATTTGCGTATGCCAGATGGCTTAAGCTCGGCTGCCTTTTTTGACAGTAGCTTTTGATATTCAATCACAGCCCCAGTTGCCCCCTTTCATCTTTTGCAGTTTCATGCATCAAAATGCCTTTGCTTTTATAAGTTGAAAGTACAAAATGAGTTGCAGTAGAAATAACAGAATCTAAAACTGCAAGTCGTTGAGAAACAAATAGAGCAATTTCTTTAAAACTTTTACCCGATAAAAATACAGCAAGGTCAAACCCACCGGACATTAGATATAAATCTTCTACTTCCGGATATTCGGCGATAATGCAAGCAATTTCATCAAAACCGTGACCTCTTTTAGGAGCAACTTTTAATTCAATTAGTGCAACAACGTAGTCATTAGAGTGATTTTCCTTGTCAACTATTGCCTTATAGCCTTTTAAAACTCCGCTTGCTTCAAGAGATTTAATCTGTGAATTTATATCAGCAGGAGTAGTGCCAAGCATAACAGCTAATTCTTCATTGGTGTAACGCGCGTTTTCTTCTAATAATTTTATTAAATTTTCCATAAATATTCCTCCGTTAATTAATTTTTATCATAATTGGTTTACGATTTTCAAAATATGTTACATATTTAAATCCTACATCTTGAACTAGCAATGTCGCTCGCTTGATACCTCTAGCTACTTGTTTAACACAGTGGGAATCAGAGCCTACCGATATAACTTCTCCACCCAACTCTTTAAAAAGTTTGATATATTTTAATCCAGGTAGTGTTTGTCCTATTTCTTGAAATAGACCTGATGTGTTGACTTCAATTCCTTTTCCATTTTTAATCAGCACTTTAAAAGTTTCATTGATAATGTCATCAAATAAAGCACTTTTTATTACAAGTTCTGTTCTATGCGAGTTCCTAATATAACGATATGGATAAGTTAAGTGAGCTAAAATATCAATTTTGTTCCAAACTGCCATAGCGTAAACGTCCATGAAATACTGCTCAAGTATTTTTCCCATTTCACATGGCGTAATACTTTTATAGTCAATATAAAAAAAGTCATCTTCATTAGTTGCGTTGTGTATTGAGCCTAAAACAAAATCAAAATCACAGTGGCTAAAGAGGTTATTAACACTTTCAATATCTTGTAAAGGTTGACCGATTTCAACTCCTTTAATAAGTTTGGTTTTTGATTCTATTTTTTTGCACTCATCGATTTGTGCGCAACTACTAATAATTCGGTCTATATTATTTTGCTCATCATTGAGATAAGATTCAAAGTGATCTGTAATAGCATAGGCGACTAGCTGCTTTTTACAAGCTTTATTAAACATAGCCTTCACTGAGTTATGAGCGTCGAACGAACAGTCAGAGTGGCTGTGGCAATCTATAAAATTCATTTATGCGCATCCTTTTTCTAGAAATATTTAGTACTTTTATTGCATATATAATGATGCAAAAAAGCTAATTTTTTTATTGTCATTTTATTATAGCACATTCATGATATAATTGCACTATTTTCGATAATAATAATATAAAAATTTGTAGTTTGTAGCTGTTTTAATATTGCTCTAAATGTGGTATGATAGAAAGTAAGTTTTATAAGTGGGAGGTGCTATTTTGAGTAAAATTGTAAAAGTGTTTGTAGCTACAAACAAAATATCAATGGGTATGCCTATTTCTAATGCAAAAAACATTATTTCTATCATTACATCTTCAGAAAATAAAGACGTTGATGTTTGCCTTTTTTCGGCTTTTGCACTCGTTGGCGCACAATGTGGGAGTTATTTATTAAATAGAGGCTTTTTGCAAGAACTTGATGAAGCACTTGAAATGATAAAAGAGGCTGTTTTTAAAACAAATAAGGCAGTAGTTTTAGGCTCATATAAGCAAAATGAGTGCTACATTTTCACAAAGGACAAATTCAAAGTGGTTAATGCCGGCGAAAACTTTGTTACGTTTTATCATGCAAACGCCGCTTATACAGTCTATACCGGAGAAATTGACTCTTTATTAACAGCACCTTGCTTTAGCGATGTTGCCGAAACTTTGTTAATACCGGCATTTATACCATCTTTTGCAGGTAGGCAGGAGGAAATTGACAATATCTTGTGTACAGCTTCAAAGCTTAATTCAAACGCTGTTTTTTTAGCTAATGGAAGTGTTGGAGACACAAGTTTTCCTTATATTAACAAGCCATTTTGTGAAGCATGTTTTAATGGTGAGATGATAAATTACAAAGAAGATTTCTTTAAAGAAGTTTCTTTTATTCAACAAATAGATGCTGATTTTGAAAAGCCAAAACGTCAAAGTTATAAAAGTAGTGATAAGGCTTGTGAATCAGATGAGAGTGTAGACATTAAAATTGCACGTAAACCGTACTTTCCACAAAATTTAAAATCAAGAGAAAAATATCTAGACGAAATTTTCTTTTTAAGTGCAAATTCGTTGGCAATTCGTATGAATAACACGGGAATAAAAAAATTAGTTATAGGAGTTTCTGGTGGACTTGATTCAACTCTTGCACTTTTAATTTGTGCAAAGGCTTTAGACATTTTAAATTTGCCTCGAGATAATATAACTGCAATTACAATGCAAGGATTTGGCACATCAGATAGAACGTATAATAATGCGATTTGCCTAATGAACAAACTAGGTTGCACGGTAAAAGAAATACCTATAGCACAAAGTGTGCTTGTTCATTTTCAAGATATCGGGCATGATAAAAATGTACACAATCTCACATATGAAAATGCCCAAGCAAGAGAACGTACGCAAATATTATTTGACATTGCTAATTCTATTAACGCCTTAGTGGTTGGAACTGGAGACTTATCTGAATCAAGTTTAGGATTTTGCACTTTTGGCGGAGACCACCTAGCATCGTATAACGTTAATTCGTGCATAAATAAAACAACAATTCGCTATTTAACACGTTATTTGGCACAAACTCAGTTTTTAGATATATCGGACTTACTAATGGATGTTGTTGGTACGCCAGTTAGTCCTGAACTTTTACCTGCTATTAATAGTGATGATATTTCTCAAAAAACCGAACTAATCTTAGGTGAATATGAGCTACACGACTTTTTTTTGTATTGCTTTTTGGAGTACAATTATTCACCAAATGAATTGCTTAAAAAATCACAACAAACTTTTTTGGGAGTTTATGATAATGACTATATCAAGTCAACGTTGCAAATATTTCTTAAGCGCTTTATTCAAAGTCAGTTTAAACGCAGCTGCACAGTTGACAGTGCGATTATAACAAAAAACAATTTAAGCACAAAAAGCTTTTTTATTCCATCGGATATGAGCAGCGATGTATTGACACATTTTTTAAATATATAAATTTATCTTGACGGCATTAATATGAAGTGTTATATTATAATTTCCGATAAGTTGAATTAGCAAAAGCTTTATGGTAAAGCTAAAAAATTTTGGAGGATGATTTTATGCGTGCAGTAATAACGGTTATAGGAAAAGATTCAGTTGGAATACTTGCAAAGGTTAGCACAATTTGTGCAGAACATAAAGTAAATGTCATTGAGGTAACTCAAACAGTTATGCAGGATTTGTTTGCCATGATAATGTTAACTGATATCTCAAAAATTGAGGGAGAATTACCGGCGTTATCAGATAAGATGACAGCCCTTGGAGAAAAGCTTGGCGTTTC
>JAVWHI010000014.1:0-6447 GCA_036640155.1 Oscillospiraceae bacterium
ATGTGATTTGCTACTGCTCTACCTAGATTTCCGGCACCTATTAATATTGCCGGTGTGGGTTTATCTATACCTAGTATTTTGCCTATTTCTTCGTGCAATTCTATGATATTATAACCGTACCCCTGCTGTCCAAATCCGCCAAAACAGTTTAAGTCTTGACGAATTTGTGAGGCAGTAAGTCCCATTCTATCAGATAATTCACGTGATGAAATTCTTATAATCCCGGACTTTATAAGTTCACCTAAAAACCTATAATAACGTGGTAAGCGTCTTATTACAGATGCAGACACATTATGCTTTTTTTCCATAAAAACACCTACCTCGCTTCCCGCTAATTTTACATCGATTCAACTGTTTGCATTACGTAATCGCCAAAATCTTTGCACGTTGCGCCATTATCACGACCTGTGATTACTAGTTTTTTCTCTTTATACATACATATGTCTAACGCTTTTTCAAGCTTTTGTGCCTCTTCATAATATCCAATGTGCGACAAAAGCATAACCGTTGCACGTAACATTGAACATGGGTCAGCGTATATTCCACGTCCCTCATTCATCATACGAGGTGCAGATCCGTGAATTGCTTCAAACATTGCATAGCGTTTTCCTAAATTTGCACTGCCGGCAGTTCCTACTCCACCCTGCATTTCAGCGGCTTCGTCGGTTATTATATCACCATATAAGTTTGGTAGCACAACTACTTTAAAGTCTTGACGACGTTTAGGGTCAATTAATTTTGCTGTCATGATATCTATGTACCAATCGTCAGTAGTTATTTCAGGATACTCTTTTCCGATTTCTTGGCATATCTTTAAAAACTTACCGTCAGTAGTTTTTATTACATTCGCTTTTGTTACTATCGAAACTCTGTCCTTATGGTTTTTTCTAGCAAAATCATAAGCTAAACGTGCAATTCGCTCACTTCCTTGTGACGTTGTAACTGTAAAGTCGATACCTAAATCTTCGTCTACATTTACGCCGCATGAGCCTAGTGTGTAAGCGCCCTCAGTGTTTTCTCTGAAAAATGTCCAGTCTATTCCCTCACTGTCGATTTTTACTGGACGTACGTTTGCAAAAAGGTCAAGTTCTTTTCTCATTGCAACGTTTGCACTTTCTATATTTGGCCATGGGTCACCTGCACGTGGAGTTGTAGTTGGACCTTTTAATATTACATGACATTTTTTAAGCTCTGCTAAAACGTCGTCCGGTATAGCTTTATGTGCTTTTACACGGTTTTCTATTGTAAGTCCGTCAATTACTCTAAACTCAACTTTTTTTGCTGCAACTTTATCTTTAAGTAAAAACTCTAATACACGCTTTGCTTCGTAAGAAATAACCGGTCCTATTCCATCACCGCCACAAACACCTATAATAATCGTGTCAAGTTTCTCGTAATCGATAAAATCCGCCTGCTGTTTCATCTGCTCAATTCTTTTTAACTGCGTCGCCAATACGTCACTAAATTTGTCGACTGCATTTGATATTGCACTGTTCATAAGATAAACCCTCCATTTATTTGATGTTTTGCCTTGTATAATTTAACAGTCCGCCGTCTAATAATATGTCCTTTGAACGACCTGAAAGTTCACATATGGTTGGGATTTCTATCCCTTTTGTAAGGTTTTTTACCACGATTTGCTCGCCATTTTTTATCTTATTTCTAAGATTATCAATCTGCAAAGTGTCACCTTGTTCTATTTTTTCAAAATCACTTTCATTTAAAAATGTCAGTGGAAGAATGCCGGCATTGATTAAATTTGAACGGTGTATTCTTGCAAAGCTCTTAGTAAGCACTACTTTTATTCCAAGATATAAAGGAACTAACGCTGCATGTTCACGAGAAGAGCCTTGTCCATAGTTTGCTCCGCCCACTATAATTCCTTTTTTAGCCTCTTTTGCTCTAGCAGGGAAAGTTTCATCACACACTGCAAAACAGTACTGCGATAAATGTGGTATATTTGAACGGTATGGCAGTATTTTAGCGCCTGCCGGCATAATGTGGTCTGTTGTGATATTGTCTCCAACTTTTAAAATTGCATCAGCACAAATACTGTCGTCAAGCTCTGAAGTGACCGGGAAAGGCTTAATATTAGGTCCTCTTAAAATTTCTAAAGCCTGTGCCTCTTCTTCGGACGCTGGCAAAGTTATCATATTATCATTAATTAAAAACTTCTCCGGTAATGTAAATTCAGGCATAGTGCCTAAAAACTGCGTCGGGTCAGTTAGCACGCCTGTTAGTGCTGAAACTGCCGCTACTTCCGGACTTACTAGATAAATTCCTGCGTCCGCTGTGCCTGAACGACCCTCGAAATTTCTATTAAACGTTCTTAGTGAAACGCCTTTTGAGTTGGGCGATTGTCCCATACCTATACACGGTCCGCACGCTGATTCTAAAATTCTAGCTCCGCACGCAATCAAATCCGAAAGCGCTCCGTTTTCTGCCATCATATTGTACACTTGTTTTGAGCCTGGTGCAATGGATAAACTTACATCAGGATGACATGTTTTTCCCTTTAAAATGTACGCCACTTTAAGCATGTCTTGAAGTGAAGAGTTTGTGCATGAGCCTATACATACCTGGTCTATTTTGATTTTTCCAATCTCTTCACAAGTCTTTACATTATCAGGACTGTGTGGGCATGCTGCCATTGGTTTTAACTTTGATAGGTCTATTTCATACGTTTCATCATATACTGCATCTTCGTCAGCCGATAACTCGCTCCAGTCTTTTTCACGACCCTGTGCTTTTAAAAACTCTTTTGTTATTTCATCAGATGGAAATATTGAAGTTGTTGCACCTAATTCAGCACCCATATTCGTTATCGTCGCACGTTCAGGTACAGTTAGGGTTTTTACGCCTTTTCCACCATATTCTATTACTTTTGATACTCCGCCTTTAACCGATAGTAACCTTAAAACTTCAAGAATAATGTCTTTAGCTGCTACCCACGGTGAAAGTTTGCCGATTAAGCTTATTCTAACCATTTTCGGCATCGCTATGTAATACGCTCCGCCACCCATAGCTACTGCTACGTCAAGTCCGCCGGCACCGCACGCAAACATTCCTATTCCGCCTGCTGTCGGTGTGTGGCTATCAGAGCCTATTAAGGTTTTACCCGGCACTGCATATCTTTCAAGATGTACCTGGTGGCAAATTCCATTACCAGGACGTGAAAAATGTATACCGTGTTTTTTTGCGATTGAGCCTATAAACCTATGGTCGTCTGCGTTTTCAAATCCCGACTGCAACGTATTATGGTCAATGTACGCAACAGAACGCTCGGTTTTAACCCTTTTTATTCCCATCGCTTCAAACTCTAGATACGCCATTGTTCCTGTTGCATCTTGCGTTAAAGTTTGGTCTATTTTTACACCTATTTCTGTGCCGACTTCCATCTTTCCATCAACTAAGTGTGCTTTTAATATTTTTTGAGCTATCGTTTGTCCCATAATGTTTATACTCCATTCCGCCGCTTTACATCGGCACAAAAACAATACTTTTTATTACTTCGTGCTTTATAAAAGTTGTCGCACGAATAGACTTAAATTATATTATAACATGATATTATTGTCAATTATTTAACAAATAAAGAAAATAATCAAAACTTTACTTCTTTTATTCTATTATGCAAACACTGTGCGCTGCCATTCCTAGTTCTTCACCGGTAAAACCTAAATGCTCTTCCGTGGTTGCTTTTACATTTACTTGTGTTATTTCACAGCTACAAGCATTTGCAATGTTTTCACGCATAAGGTTTATATAAGGACGAAGTTTTGGATTTTGTGCTATAATCGTACAGTCAATATTACTTACTTTATATCCCTTTAATTTCAAGAGCTTTGCCACTTCTTCTAGTAGTTTTATACTGTTTGCATCTTTATATTTATCGTCGCTATCAGGAAAAAGTACACCAATATCACCGAGTGCTGCTGCACCTAAAAGCGCATCAATAACTGCGTGCGTCAAAACGTCTGCGTCCGAATGGCCCAAAAGTCCACACTTATACTCGATTTCTACGCCACCTAGTATTAGTTTACGCCCTTTATCAAATCTATGAACATCATAACCGTGTCCTATTCTCATATTTAAAAACAAAGCGGTGTGTGTTTACGCTTTGCTCGCACCTTCTTTCAAAGTAATATATGGTTTGCTTTTGCTATTTTGATAACGCATTTTTTACTGTTTTAACTATGTTTTCACTGGAAAGCCCAAACGCCTTTAGTAGTTCTACTGCCGGTCCTGACATTCCATATACGTCATTTACTCCGATTTTTATTACTCGTGTCGGCAATTCTTCACAAAGAAGTTCACAAACAGCACCGCCAAGTCCACCTATTATATTATGCTCTTCAGCTGTTACTATTAGCTTTGTTTCTCTTGCCGCTTTTAAAATTATTTCTTTATCAAGTGGTTTTATTGTGTGAATGTTTATTACTCGTGCATTTATTCCACTTTCTTTTAACACTTTAGCCGCTTCTAGAGCTTCGGCTACTAATAAACCCGTCGCTACTATAGTAACATCTTCGCCACTTCTTAGTTCGACGCCTTTTCCTATTTCAAATTTATAGTTAGCGTTATCATTAATTACAGGCACTGCTAGTCTACCTAGTCTTACATAAGCAGGTCCATCATGAGTAAGTAACGCTGTTATAGCCTTTTTTGTTTCAATATCATCTGATGGGTTAATTATAGTCATACCCGGTATCGTTCTCATTAGTGCAATATCTTCACAACATTGGTGCGTTGCTCCATCTTCACCTACAGATATACCTGCGTGCGTTGCACATATGTTTACACTTAAATGTGGATAACCTATCGAGTTTCTTATTATTTCATACGCTCTTCCTGCTGCAAACATCGCAAAAGAACTAGCAAATACTTTTTTCCCAGTAGTAGCAAGTCCTGCTGCAACGCCCATCATGTTAGCCTCTGCTATGCCACAATCAAAAAACCTATCAGGGTAGGCTTTTTTGAATATCTCAGTTTTAGTAGCCGCCGCTAAGTCTGCATCTAAAACTACTATGTCTTCATTTGTCCTTGCAAGTTCTGTTATAACTTCACCGTAACTCTGCCTTGTCGCTATCTTTTCTTTTGACATAACTTTAACCCTCCAACTGTTCAAGCATCTCATTTAACTCTTGCATAGCTTGCTCATACTCTTCTTTATTAGGTGCCGAGCCATGCCAACATACTTCGTCTTCCATAAACGACACGCCTTTACCCTTTGTAGTAACTTGTACTATAACTGTCGGTCTACCAAAGACTTCCATCGCCTCTTCAAACGCTGCCTCTATTTCGTCGAAATTATGTCCGTCAATTTCTATTACATGCCACCCAAAAGCCGCAAATTTATCAGTAATCGGTTCGGGCGAACAAACGTCAATTATTCTTCCGTCAATCTGCAAACCGTTATTATCAACCACTGCAATTAAATTATCAAGCTTGTTGTGAGCAGCAAACATTGCCGCTTCCCAAACTTGTCCTTCTTGAATTTCTCCGTCACCGAGTGCTGTGAATACACGGTACTTTTCATTTGACATTTTAGCCGATAACGCCATTCCACACGCCGCTGATATGCCTTGTCCTAACGACCCTGTCGACATGTCTACTCCCGGAATCCCTTTCATATCAGGGTGTCCTTGAAGTCTTGAGCCTATCTTTCTTAGCGTTTTAAGTTCCTTAACCGAAAAAAAGCCTTTGTGTGCTAAAACCGAGTAAAGTGCCGGCGCACAATGTCCTTTCGATAAAACAAATCTATCACGCTTTTCCCATTTTGGATTTTTTGCGTCTACTCGCATTACAGCAAAATATAAATACGTTAGCATGTCTGCTAGTGATAATGACCCACCCGGGTGTCCGGATTTTGCGTTATATACGCCCTCTATAATGCCCATTCTGACTTTCGTTGCTATAACTGATAATTCTTTTCTTCTGGAACTATCCATATCGTTTCTCCTTTGACTGCTTTGTTTTAGTTGTTTTCACGCCGTTTTTATAATGAAAGTTTTTTCTTTGCACGACGTTTTTTTATAAGTGCTTTTTTATTTTAATGTGCTTAAAAAATCTGTGAAATACTGCGGTAAGTTAGATGTAAAATATAAAGCTTTACCTGTTATCGGGTGATTAAACCCTATCGTTTTTGCGTGTAGGCATTGCCCGGATAAACCTTTTTGCTTGTTTTTGTAGCCATACACCTGATCGCCTGCAAGCGGAAACCCACAGTAAGCTAAATGCACTCTTATTTGATGCGTTCTTCCTGTTTCTAGCCGGCACCTAATATGCGTAAAATTTTCATACCGGCGAATCACGCTCACGTGCGTTAGTGCATTTCTAGAGTTTTCATATGTCACACACATTTTTTTTCTGTCTTTGCGACTTCTGCCTATCGGCTCGTCAATTGTAAACTCGTCTACTTTAATTCTCCCATTTACAACCGCCTCATAC
>JAVWHI010000014.1:6457-16619 GCA_036640155.1 Oscillospiraceae bacterium
CGCTAAATCGTGTTTTGCGACAATTAATAAACCACTCGTGTCTTTATCTATTCTATGCACTATACCCGGTCTTATTTGCCCATTTATTCCAGAAAGTGAGTCACCACAATGAAAAAGTAGTGCATTTACAAGGGTGTCTTGTGGGTGTCCCGGTGCCGGGTGAACTACCATGCCTTTTTCTTTGTTTACTACTAAAATATCGTTATCTTCGTACACCACTTCAAGGGGTATATCTTGTGAGGTAAACCCCACTTTAACTGCATCTAGTATCGTTACTTCAACTGCGTCTTTACTTTTAACTTTGTATCTTTTATTAACTGCTTCCCCATTAACACAAACGTTTTTGCTCTCAAGCAGCTTTTGTATGTTTGAACGAGATTTTTCCTTAAAAACCTTTGCTAAATATACGTCCACTCTTTGTCCTACAAATTCGTCCGTAACATCAAAAAAAGATTTAGAGCTGCTCATTTATTGCCACGCCCTCACTGGGTTTCTTTTTTCTTCCTTCAAAGAAAATAATATATACCATAACAAGTATTGTCCCGACTACGACACAGCAGTCCGCAAAGTTAAAAACTGCAAACTCAATAAACGTTGGCTTTAAATAGTCAATTACAAAACCTCTGAAAATTCTGTCTACTAGGTTTCCTACTCCGCCGCCTATTACCGTCGCTATCGACCATATCAAAAACGTATCCTTGATTTTTTCAAGCACCAACAAAACTATCCCAACTGCTAGTACTACTGCTGTAACACCTACTAAAATAAACGTTTTGTCTTCAAAGATTCCGAATGCCGCTCCTTGGTTTTCTAAATACTCAAATTCAAAAAAACCGTCTATCAGCGGTATAGACAAAACAGGAGCTAAAACACGCATAACAATAATTTTTATCACCTGGTCGATTAGCACGAGCAGTGCTGAATACCCTAACGCTATATAATTCATATTTTAAGCATAACCCACTATAACCGGTTTTAAGTGGGGCTTTGCTGTTACACCTCCTTTAGACTATAAATAGACATGCCAAAATTGACGTTTATGCAACGTCAATTTTTGTAATTGTTATTTTTCTAAAACCTCGGCACATCGTTTGCACAAGGTCGGATGAAGTTCATGCGTTCCTACACTGCTATCATAAATCCAACAACGTTCGCACTTTTGACCGGTAGCTTTTACTACAGTTATCGATAGTCCTTCATTTTCTCCTACAAACTCGCCTTTTCCCTTTTCTACTGACACTTGCGAACATATAAATAGCTCAGCTAAGTTTTCTTTTGCTGAATCTAACACACTGTAAAGCTCGTTTTCACAGTAAAGAATAACCTTCGCTTCAAGCGATTTGCCTATTATATTGTCGCCCCTTTTAACTTCAAGCGCCTTTTGTACGTCGCATTTTACTGAATATATCGTTTCCCATTTTGAAATAAATTCTTCACTTACTTTTTCACCGGAAACTTCATACATCTCATTAAATAGTACACTCGTTGCGTCGTCTTTAACTGAATGCGGCATGTACTTCCATATCTCTTCAGAAGTAAACGCTAATATCGGTGCTACCATTCTTGTTAGTGCATCAAGTATCGTGTAAATCGTAGTTTGTGCGTTTCTTCTTTTTTTACTGTCGCTTGCTTGACAATAAAGTCTATCTTTTAATATATCTAGATAGAAATTAGACATGTCAACTACACAGAAATTGTGTATTGCATGAAAAACTATATGAAAGTCAAGATTATCATATGCTATCTTTACTTTTTTTATTAAACAATCGAGTTTATATAACGCGAATTTATCTAGCTCTTCTAAAGTTTCATACTCTACCATGTCTACATCTGGATTAAAATCGTATAGATTACCCAAAATATACTTCGCTGTATTTCTTATCTTTCTATAAGACTCTGTTAATTGTTTTAAAATATCAGGGGAAATTCTGATATCAGCATGATAATCAGATGATGCTACCCATAATCTTAAAATATCTGCACCGTATTTTTCAGTTATATCTTTTGGTGCTATTCCATTACCTAAAGACTTAGACTGCTTTCTTCCCTGTCCGTCAACTACCCAACCGTGCGTGCAAACAGCCTTATATGGGGCAGTTCCTTTCCACGCTACCGAAGTTAAAAGTGACGACTGAAACCATCCTCTATACTGGTCTGCGCCCTCTAGATATAAGTCCGCCGGGTATGATAAATTTTCTCGCTCGTCTACTACTGCTGCATGCGAAACGCCACTATCAAACCAAACGTCCATAATGTCTTTTTCTTTTGTAAATTCATTACAACCACATTCACAAAAAACATCGTTTCCAATAAACTCAGCCGGCTCTTTTTTATACCAAGAGTCTGACCCTTCTTTTCTAAACATGTCTGCTATTCTTTTTATCGTCGTTTCGTTGACAAGCGTTTTATTACACTGCTTACAGTAAAGAATTGGTATCGGCACGCCCCACGTTCTTTGACGGGAAATACACCAGTCACTTCTGTCACGTACCATGCCTTTGATTCTTTCTTCTCCCCACGCCGGAATCCACTTAACTGTCGAGATTTGCTCCATTGCCTCGTCTTTAAAGTCGCTAATAGAACAAAACCACTGCTCGGTTGCTCTAAAAAGTATCGGCTCTTTACATCTCCAACAATGTGGATATTGATGGACTATCTTCTCAATCGCAAAAAGATTGTTGGTTTGCTCTAGTTTTTTTGCTATCGCTTTATTGGCTTGATCCGTATTAAGTCCTTCAAATTCGCCCGCTTCACTAGTTAATTTTCCTTTAGCATCAACCGGCACTATGATACTTAATTGCTTGTATCTTTTACACACTTCAAAGTCGTCAACACCGTGTCCTGGTGCTGTATGAACGCAGCCTGTTCCACTTTCTAGCGTTACATGCTCGCCACATATTACTAGCGATTCCCTATCTAAAAATGGGTGCTGTGCGCTCATTAGTTCAAGTTCTTTACCAGTAAATGACCCTACAGTTTGGTAGTCTTCAATTTTTGCAGCACTCATTGTCGAGACTACTAATTCACGTGCCATTACTAGATATTCGTCATTAACTTTTACTAGCGTATACTCGTAATCGGGACCTAAACATATAGCTACATTTCCAGGTAAAGTCCAGGTCGTGGTGGTCCATATAACAAACGATACCTTGTTTTTATCTATTCCCATTTTTGTAAATATGCCTTTATCGTCTACAACAGCAAACTTTACATAGATTGAATAACATTTGTCGTCTGCATACTCGATTTCAGCCTCTGCTAGTGCTGTACCACATTCACAACACCAATAAACAGGCTTTAGTCCTTTATATATATACCCTTTATTTGCCATTGCTCCAAATATTTCTACTTGTTTTGCTTCATATTCTGGTTTTAATGTTAAATATGGGTTATCAAAATCTGCTAAAACGCCAAGTCTTTTGAACTGACTTTTTTGGTTTTCTACAAAACTTAGTGCAAATTCATGGCATATTTCACGCAACTCAACTGCACCTATTTTTGTAGGGTCGACACCGTCTTTTTTAAGTGCTTTAAGTTCGATTGGCAGTCCATGCGTGTCCCAGCCCGGAACATAGTGCGCTTTAAAGCCACTCATGTTTTTATACTTGACTACGATATCCTTTAAAACTTTATTCAGTGCTGTTCCTAGGTGAATATCTCCATTAGCATATGGAGGGCCATCATGCAAAGTATAAAGTGGTTTACCGTCATTTTTTTTCATTAATTGATCATATAAGCCGGTTTTTTCCCATTCTTCTTGCATTTGCGGCTCACGTGCCGGCAAGTTTCCTCGCATAGGGAAGTCGCTTTTTGGTAAGTTTAAGGTGCTGTTGTAATCTTGTGCCATTAGTGTACTCTCCTTGAAATATGTTTATTTTTTTTCTGAATTTCCGCCGAATTTTAAGTCGCCAAACTTCCAGCTGTAATCGTTTTTGTGTTCTTTTTCTTCTATTTTTTCTTCGGTCTTTTCTTCTATCTTTTCTTCTACCTTTTCTTGCTCAAACTCTTTAGTTTGCTCTAAAATGTCTTTTTCTTCTTCTTTACTTATTTCGGGGGCTACTTCTTCCTCTTTTTGAGGCGGTGCTTTTTCTATAGGCTTTTTATTTTCATTTGCCATTTGCTCAAACTTATTTTTTTGTACGGTAATTTCAGGAATATTTGATAACAATTCTAAATGAGATTTATATAAATTTAGTATTGTCGTTTTAAAACTAGCTACTTCACTTTTCATCATTTCTAAGTTTTTTTGCTCGTTTTCGATTGACTTTTTAATGGAATTACTTTCAGTTGAGGCTTTATTTACACTGTCTTTTATTAAAAAGTCTGCTCTTGCTTTTGCTTGTGAAACAAGCTCTTCAGAAGACGTGGTCGCCTCACGCAACATTGTTTCGGACTTTTGCTTTGCCTCAGCTAAAACGCTAGAACCTAGTCTTTGAGCGCCTAAAAGCGCCTCTCTAATACATTCTTCGTCTTTTTTATATTCTTCAACTTTATCAGCTAAAATCTGGATTTTGGATAACAAATCGTCATTCTTTGTAGTTAATTCACCTATTAGTGCAGTGGCGTCATCAATAAATTTGTCAACTTGTTCACACTTATAGCCACGCATTCCTGTCTCAAACTGTACCGCTTGTAGCTCACTAAGAGTCATGTTATTACCTCCGTTTTTTTATAAATATTTATCTACACTGATAAAAAGTTTTCCCTTTTTGGTCTTGGTTATCTCTTCTTTTACAATAAATTTGCCATACCCTTTTATCGCAATCACGTCATGCTCTTTTACAGTAAAACTCACGTTTTCACATTCATTAGCGTTTACTTTTACCATTCGTGCATTTATAGCACTCACTGCGTTAGTTCTGCTTTTATTCATTAATAATGAAACTATGCAGTCTAGTCGCATAGAAGAAACTGTGCCTTTTATTTGTGTGAACTCCTGCTTTTTTACAACCTGTGTGCCATCACAATAGTCTACGCTAACTCCGACGTTACCTATCTTTTTTAGGTTTGTAATTATAAACTGTGCAATGTCTTCTCGTACAAAAACCACAGCGCAGTCTTCACTAACAACAATATCGCCAATGACCTCACGTTTTATTTGCAAGGCCATTAGCGAACCTAAAAAGTCACGGTGATTAAGCTCATAATTTTTACTATATTTTATTTTAAGTGCTTTTATCGGAAAAAGTTGTTCTTGTGGCTTGATGAACTCAGGAAAAACTCCTAACATCACACGTGATGAGTCCGTCGTGCCTCCGAAAAAAAGATATTTATCATATAGAAGTTCTTTTAACACCGCTTGTACTTGCAAAACTTGTTGCTCGTCTATAAATCCAAAAAACTTAGTGTACCCTTTTTCTCCCACACTCAGTACTAAATTCTCGGTGCGACTTCTTAATATGTCTTTTTCACTGTTCATTAAAAATAAACGCCATTATTTTCTAATTCATCAATTAAATCGCCCATAATGTCAACATTATATGGCGTGATAATAAAAGTGGAATTTGCTACTCTCTTGATTTGACCATTGTTAGCGTAAGCTACACCACTTAAAAAGTCAATTAAACGTCTGGATAATTCTTTCGTCGCCGACTCAAGATTTAAAACAACCGTTCTTTTTGAATTAAGATGATCTGCTATTGCACTCGCATCCTCAAACTGCTCCGGCTTTACTAATATTACTTGAAGTTGCGTAGTCGCATGAATATTAACCACCTTGTTGCTTTTGCCTTTTGGATGTGCATCATCAAAGTCATAAGCGGTTTCAGACGACTTTTCTGTTACGTTTTGGTTTGATATAAATTCCATTTCCGTCTCGTACTCTTCGTCCATTGAGCCAAACATGCCCTTCATTTTATCCATTAATCCCATTTTCATTACCTCCGTTTAATTTCTTTTTCCAAAAATTGCACTGCCTAGTCTTATTATATTTGAGCCATATTTTATAGCCTCCATATAGTCACCCGACATGCCCATTGAAAGATATTCTAGTGATGTGCCTTTTATCTTTTTAGCCGTCACTTCGTTAAAAAGACTTTGCATTTCTTCAAAATAATACGTAGTGTTTTCTTTTGGCGGAATGCACATAAGTCCTTTTACTTTTATATTTTCTAACTGTGCTATTAACTCGAGCGCTTCTTGCAGCTCCTCTTTATAAAAGCCTGACTTTGTTTCTTGCTTGCCTATATTTACTTCAAGAAAAACTTCCATTAGTGTGTTTTTATTTTTAGCCGCTATATCTACTTCTTTTGCTAGCTTCACACTATGCACTGATTCTATCACGCTTACTTTATCTATTATATACTTAACCTTGTTTGTTTGCAAGTACCCAATGAAATGAATTGAATCTTTTTTTACATTGTATTGCTCTACTTTTTCCAAAAGCTCCTGTACTCGGTTTTCACCAATTAAGTTTATGCCGCACCCTAGCACCCCATTAACTACCTCTGCCGGCACTGTTTTTGTCACCGCCATGACGTTTATCTTGTTTTGGTCAATCCCTATTTTTTGGCATTCATTGGCAATATCATAAAAAATCCTTTTTACCCTCGCATTAACTTCCTCCTGATTTTGCATCCAAATCCTTCCCTTTTATTATTACTTCATCATAGTTTGTGATGTAATTACTATTATCGTTACTTCGGCTAATATAAATATACTGGTCTTCGTAAATAGGATCTGCTAACCTAAATCGCACGCTCTTTCCTAAAAGCGTGTACGTTCCGGGTTTACCATCTTTAGAAAAACGTATCGCTTCTTTTGGTATTATTATTCCCTCATATGTTTTTGTGCGTGCTGTGGGCTTTTCAAAACGAATTGTAGAAAAGTTTTCGTCCATGTAATCAGAACTTACTACTACTACCGCTTTATCGCTGCCTTGTTCTAATTTTATACTTTGCACCGTCGCCGGAACAGACTTTGAGGTTTTTTCATCAAAGTCTAGCACTATTTTCTGCCCCTCACTAAACTTTTGTGCATCGCTAACATCAATCAGTGAAACAAACTGCCACTGCGCCGAACTTATCACTTTACCTACACTCTTTTTGGGTGGCGTTTGCTTTTCTTCTAAGCTTTTTTTAACACCGTCAACTGAAATGTTTTTAATATAGTCACTGTTAAAAACGCCCTCATAAGAGTCAACGGCGTTAGAAAAATAACCTGAAGAATCGGACTTTATCGGAGTTGTTTTCATATTGGTACTCTTTTTTAGTTCTTCTATTTGTGTGTCTATTGATGCTATCGTTTGGTCGTAATTAATCTGGTTATTAACACAAACTTTATACTTATTCATGTCCGCCAATAAGTCTAAATAAATTCCGTCTAAAAGTGCAAACTGTTTACTATTAACACACTTTATAAGCTCTAGTTCAAGTCTATCAACTGAAAGTGCTAGTGTATCAAGTTTTGCCCCTTTTATAACCCCCTCACCCTGCGAGGAAGACAGCGTATCTCTTAGCTTTTGTAGTTCTTCTATAGCATTTACATTAATTAAATCCGTGTCTTTTTCATATACGTTTGCTATGACTGCATCAGCCGCAACTTTTTGCCCGTTTTTACAGTTGTAGCCAATCGTCTTTTCTACTTCACCTGTAATTACAGTTTCATCTCGTACAAAAAAACCGTCTAACACAGCCTCTATATTGTACTTTCCTACGCTTACTACTTCTGTTTCATACGGATCGTACATCGCAAGGTATGTTTGATATCCTACGTACGCCAAAAGAAATAAAGACACAATAACCGCTATCGTCTTTGTAACAATTGTATTCATATTCACACTCTTTAACTTTTTTAGTCGCCTACACCATCATCATTGCAATTTTCCGCCATTAAAATTGGTCTTGAGGACACCACCGTGGAAATTGCGTGCTTATACACTAGGGTTTGTTTTCCCTCACAGTCAAGTGCTACTATAAATGCGTCAAATCCTGTGACTAGCCCCTTAAACTGAAAACCACTTGTCAAAAAAATAGTTACCGGGATTTTTTGTATCCTTGCAGTGTTTAGAAAAATATCTTGCAAATTCATCGTTTTCATATGCGTCCCTCCAAAATAATATTATTAATTACACAAGGTCTATATTATGTAATGAATATCAAGAACACCTAACTCCAAAAAGAGTTTACGTTAATTGCAAAAACTTGGAACATTCGTCCATGGCGAGCGTATTATTAATCCTATTTCCATTTTAACATACATTAGTAGAAAAATCTATATTTTTATTGACTTGTTCCATTATATCTTCAAAGTTCATATCTTTTGTTATATTCACCCATTTAATTGAGCTGTCTCGCAAAAACCACGTCAATTGGCGTTTTGCATACCGTCTTGACTGTCTTTTTAATTGCTCGATTGCCTCGTCTAGCAAACACTTACCCTCAAAATATAAAAAAAGTTCCTTATAGCCTATTGCTTGTGTGCCTGTACCACAAACGCCTTTTTTATAAACCTCTTGTGCTTCTTTTAGCAGTCCGTTTTTTAGCATTAAGTCAACTCGCATGTCGATTCTTTCGTACAAGTCTTTCCTATTAACATAGTTAAGTCCAACTGCACACAAAAGATAATTTGAGGGTTTTTCACGACTTAATTCCCCGTTTTCTTTTCTTGTTTTGCCGGTCAACTTTTGCGATTCAATCGCTCTAATAACTCGAATTACATTGTTAGGATGAATGAGAGATGCCGCTTGTTCGTCTACTTTTTCAAGCTCTTTATGAAGTGCTTGGTTTCCATTTTTTTTGGCGTATTCTAAAAGACTTTGACGAAGTTTTTCGTCACCCTGTGCTTCATTAAAAGTAAGATTATTTACAAGACTACTAAAATAAAGTCCTGTACCGCCGACTAGTATCGGCATTTTGCCTCTAGAATAAATGTCTTTTATAACGCTGTGTGCTAAACGCACATACTCTGCTACACTAAAAACTTCATTACTATCTAAAAAACCTATCAAGTGATGCTTTATTCCCTGCATTTCTTCTATGGTGGGTTTTGCTGTAGCTATATCCATGTCTTTATATATTTGCATACTATCACACGAAACTACTTCCCCATTACACTGCTTTGCAAGTTCTACTGCTACTTTCGTTTTACCCGATGCCGTCGGCCCAACTACGGCAATCAACGGTATTTTTTGCGTGTCTTTACACTCTTTTAAACTTTTTATCAATTTCATGCTTTCTAATCACATAAACAACGGGTCTACCATGTGGGCAATAGCGAATCTCATTGTTTTCATAAATTATTTTCACAAGCTCCGATAGCTCTTTTATATCTGTCTTGTCATTACCTCGAATGGCACTTTTACATGCAATCGAATGAAGTAAATTTTCATACGTTATACTCGTTATATCTCTTTTGTTCCACGCTAAATTCTGTGCCATTTCATTGACCACTCTGTCTATATCAAGCTCGTTAATTACAAGTGGCACTTCACGCAAAATTATTCTGGCTCTACCGTATTCTTCAAATAAAAACCCGAGCGTTTCTAACTGCTCTTGACTTAGCATTAGTGCATCAAACTCGTCTTTTGTAAAAGATAATACGTGCGGCTTTAAAAGTACTTGTCTATCCCCTGTACTTATTCCTTTTTTTAACTTTTCATATATCGCTCTTTCATGTGCTGCGTGCTTGTCTAACACCGCTACATGGTCGTTGACTTCAAATATAAAATAAGTATCAAATATCTCGCCTATCGGCTTTATTACTAGATTGTTACCCCACACTGTAAAGTTGTCTTTTTTCTTGTTTAGTGTTTCTAACGTCTCTTCTTCCGGCTCTACCATTTCCCCTGGCTCTCCCGGCTCCGGCTCTTCTAGGTGAATTATCGGTACGGACTTTTGCGTTTTTTTAATGCTTTCGGGTGTAATAAACAAAAAGTCTGATAAATCGTCATTAGTTTGTGCTTGACTGGCAAAAGTTTCAAGTGGAGAAACCACCCCCTCAAGTCTTAAGTGACCTGTTTTTTCTAAAGACTGCAATTTTTGTCCGAAAATATCTTGGTAACTTTGCTCTTCAAGCTGGGTTTGCGGTGCTTGTTCATTTTTAAATGGCGTAGCGACACTTTGCACTGGAAAATTCATGCGTGACGCCTCATTTAACTCGTCGTTTTGTGCTATTGATGACTTCACTGCAAAGTAACAAGCATCAAAAACATTACGCTCGTTTA
>JAVWHI010000015.1:0-15841 GCA_036640155.1 Oscillospiraceae bacterium
GTTTTCTTGGGCGAATATGCGCCAGAATCATTAGGAGACTATTATGCAGGTCCTAATCATGTTCTTCCAACAAGCGGTACAGCACGGTTTTTCTCGCCTTTATCAGTAGATAGCTTTATAAAAAAGTCAAGTTATCTTTATTACACGAGGGAAGCACTTGAAAAAGGAAAAGATGATATCATTTTATTAGCACAAAAAGAGGGCTTGACTGCACACGCAAATTCTGTTAAAGTAAGATTTTAAGGAGATAAAAACATGTCTTACAAACTCAATCAAAAAATAGAAGACTTGACACCATATTCACCAATTAGCGGTGAATTTCAAATACGTCTTGATGCTAATGAATCAACATATAAGATAAACGATGAGATTTTAAGTTTAATACTAGAAAAAATTTCTACTACCGAAATCAATAGATATCCCGACCCGTTTGCTTTAAAATTATGTAAAAGTTTTGCCTCTTATTACTTAATTGATGAAAAACTAGTCACCGCCGGCAATGGCTCTGATGAATTAATCGGGCTAATAATAGGCTCGTTTTTATGTGCAGGCGAAAAAATGCTAACATTTTCACATGACTTTTCAATGTATAAATTTTATGGTGAACTTTTTGGAATGAAAAACATTGTATATCAAAAAGACGAGGATTTAAATGTTGATATTGATGAAGTAATAAAATTATCAAATAAAGAAAAAGTATCGTTAATTATTTTTTCAAACCCATGCAATCCAACTTCGTTAGGTATTAAAAAAGCTGATATTATTAAACTTTTGACTTCATCAAACTCCTTAGTAGTCTTAGACGAAGCTTATATGGATTTTTTTGACCAATCATTAATCGGTGAAGTAAGTAATTTTGAGAATTTGATTATTTTACGAACGTCGTCAAAAGCGATAGGACTAGCAGGAGCAAGGTTGGGATTTGCAGTTTCAAACATGCGTTTAACAAAAGTGCTTAAATCAGTAAAATCACCTTATAACGTAAACGCTATTTCTCAAGGAATAGGTGAAGTTGTTTTTGCTCAAAAAGACTATTTAGATGCACAAATTACGAAAATTATTAAAAATAGAAGCACCTTGATAGACGGTTTAAGTGACTTAAAAAGCAGATATAATTGGTGTGATAAGATATTTTTATCAAAGACTAATTTTGCGTTTATTAAAACAAGTTACGCTCAACAGATATTTTCTGAGCTTGCACAAATGCAAATTGCGGTTAGAAACATGGGCGAATATTTGCGTATTAGCACAGGAACTGAAGTAGAAAACACAGTACTTTTAACAAAGCTTGAAAAAATAGTAAGCAAAATCCATAAAAATTAAGGAGTGAAACGTATGCGTACAGCGAAAATTAGTAGAAAAACCAAAGAAACTGATATAACCGTAAAAATTAATTTAGATGAAAATAACGCCAGTAACATTACAACGGGAATTGGATTTTTTGACCATATGCTTATGGCGTTTGCGACGCACTGTGGTATTAATCTTGAGATAAGTGTTGATGGCGACCTTGAAGTTGATGCACATCACACAGTTGAAGACGTCGGAATTGTTTTAGGTCAAGCTTTACGAGTAGCTTTAGATGAAATGCCTGCAATAGAGAGGTACGGAAGTGCGTATGTGCCAATGGACGAAGCACTAGGATTTGTTAGTTTAGATATATGCAGACGTCCTTTTTTAGTGATGGACGCACACTTTACTGCTGATAAAATAGGCGAAATGGACACACAGTTAGTAACAGAATTTTTCAGAGCTTTTGCGTTTAATTCGCAAATAACACTCCATGCAAAAATACTTTATGGTGAGAATGACCATCACAAGGCGGAAGCACTTTTCAAGGCGTTAGCTCATGCTTTGAAACAGGCGATAAAGCCACTAGCTAACGACAAAACTCTTTCAACAAAAGGAACATTATAATGATAGCGATAATTGATTATGGTGCAGGAAATTTATTCAGTGTTAAAAATGCACTCGATTTTATAGGTGTAAAATCCGTTATAACTGGTGATAAAAAAGAAATTGAGATGGCACAGAGCTTGATTTTACCGGGAGTTGGTGCGTTTCCTGATGCCATGAAAATGTTAAAACACGAGCAACTTGATGACGTGATAAAAAAGCAAGCTAAGATTAAGCCGATTTTAGGAATATGTCTTGGAATGCAAATGCTGTTTGAAAAAAGCTTTGAATTTTCACAAACAGAGGGTTTAGGACTTATTGATGGGTATATAGATTCGGTAAAAACAAGTTATAAAATTCCGCATATTGGTTGGAATGAGCTTGAAGTTGATAAAACTAGCCCGTTACTTGATAAGGAAAGTAAAAATAGTTATGTGTATTTCGTACATTCATTTATGGCATACACAGCAAAAGAAAATGTTTTGGCTTTTTGTGATTATGGTATAAAAATCCCGGCTTTAGTGTGTAAAGGAAATATTTATGGGGCTCAATTTCACCCCGAAAAAAGTGGAGAAGTGGGACTTGAAATGCTTAAAAAATTTGGAGGACTTACTCAATGATAATTTTACCTGCGATTGACATTAATGATGGCAATTGTGTCAGACTTTATAAAGGTGACTTTGCTACTGTTCAAAAAGTTGCACAAGACCCAATTGAAACCGCACTTATGTTTCAAAAGTTAGGTGCAACGCATCTGCATATGGTTGATTTGGACGGTGCAAAAACAGCAAAAACTTCAAATAAAGACTTGTTTTTGCAAATTGCAAAAGTAACAAACCTGCAAATAGAACTAGGCGGTGGAATTAGAAATAGCGATGATATTGAAGACTATCTTTCCGGTGGAATTGCAAAAGTTATATTAGGCTCTGCCGCTTTAAAAGACCCTGAGTTTGTTAAAACTTGTGTAAAAGAATATGGCGAGCATATCGTCGTTGGAATTGATGCACGAAACAGAATGGTTGCAACGGAAGGTTGGCTTGATAGCAGTGATGTTGATTATATAGACTTAGCTAAACAGATGGAAATGATGGGCGTTAAAAACATTGTTTTTACAGACATATCAAAAGACGGAACTTTAAAAGGCCCAAACATAGTGCAACTAAAAGAGATAAATGAGGCGGTAAGCTGTAACATAACAGCAAGCGGTGGAATTAGTTGCATTAATGATATAATTGCACTTAAAAAGCTTAATATGTATGGTGCTATTTGTGGCAAATCACTTTACCAGAAAACATTGGATTTAAAAGAAGCTTTGGCAGTCGGATGGAGTGAAAAATAATGCTTTCAAAAAGAATTATACCATGTTTAGATGTACGTGACGGAAGAGTTGTAAAGGGAATAAATTTTGTTGGAATAAAAGACGTTGGTGACCCTGTTGAATGCGCTAAAATGTATAATAAGCAAGGTGCAGACGAGATTGTTTTTCTTGATATTACAGCAACGCATGAAGGTAGAGGCACTATTATTGATGTAGTTAGTAAGACTGCAAAAGAAGTTTTTGTTCCTTTGACGGTTGGCGGTGGAATAAGAAACATTGATGACTTTAAGCAGATATTGCGAGCAGGAGCCGATAAAGTTTCTATTAATTCATCTGCTGTAAAAAATCCAAAGTTAATTTCAGAGGCCGCTGATAAATTTGGGTCGCAATGTGTAGTCGTTGCAATTGATGTTAAGCGTGTCGGTGATAGATTTACAGTTTTAATAAACGGTGGAAGAATTGATACGGGAATGGATGCTGTTTTGTGGGCAAAAAAAGCGTGCGATTTGGGTGCCGGTGAAATACTTTTGACTTCAATGGACGCTGATGGAACTAGAAATGGCTTTGATATAGAGCTTTTAAATGCTGTAACTGACGTTGTTTCGGTTCCGGTTATCGCCTCAGGAGGCTGTGGAAAGCTTGAACACTTTAGCGAAGTTTTTGAAAAATCAGGGGCAGATGCAGCACTAGCAGCATCACTTTTTCATTACCGAGAGTTGACAATTCCACAAGTAAAAGAACATTTACTTGAAAAAAACGTTCCGGTTAGAACGAGTAAATAGACGAGGTAGAATATGAATTTAGAAAAATATTTTATAAAGAGTGAGCTTATACCTGCTGTTGTTGTAGACGAGCAAACAAACGAAGTATTAATGCTTGCATATATGAATAAGAAAAGCTTAGAATTAACGTTTGAGAGTGGATATACCTGGTTTTATAGTCGCTCTAGAAATGAACTTTGGAATAAAGGTGCAACTAGTGGCAATTTTCAAAAAGTTGTGTCTATCATGGCTGATTGTGATGATGATACGTTGCTTATAAGGGTTTTGCAAACAGGAGCTGCTTGTCATACAGGACACAAATCATGTTTTTTCAATCAAATACTTTAAAAGTAAACTGGAGGTTATTTTATGAATACAGATACAATTCAAGGTCTTTATGACGTTGTAAAAAACCGTAAAGAGTGTTATGAAGAAGGCTCATACACATGTTATTTATTTAAACAGGGGCTTGATAAAATACTAAAAAAATGCCGAAATGATTATTGCGGCAAAAAATCATGATAAAGATGAATTATCAAATGAAATGTGCGACTTGATTTATCATATGTTAGTTCTTATGGTGGAACAAGATGTTGATATAAAAGATGTACTAAGTATACTTGAATCACGTCGTCAAAAAATTGGCAACTTAAAAACGTTTCATACGGTGGATAAACAGAGCTAATTTAATGCACTTTTTTAAGTTTTAAACAGGAGGATTTTTGTCCTCCTGCATTTTTATAATTATTATTTTTAATAATGCAATAAATCACCTTGCTCACGCATTATACTAGTGTTCAGATAAAAAAATCACACTTATTTATCTTGAAAGCGAAAGTTTATCCAAATCTTCTGTACAGATACCGAAAACGATAAATTATATTATGCCGAAGTACAGCGGCGGAATGGACATTATTATGAAATCTTTTTGTGTGACGTCGACCATACAAGAAAGAAGTGTTGAACGTGAATTGCTGCTTGATGATGAATTAATAAAGAAAGTTTCAGACGGTGATGTAGTAGCGTTTGAAACGCTATATCGAGCGACATATGCGGCAGTATATGGCTTTTCACTTTCCATTTTGAAGAATCAATTTGATGCACAAGACATTTTGCAAGATACTTTTATAAAAATACGTGATAATGCAAAAAACTATCAACCTCAAGGAAAACCACTTGCCTGGATTTTCACAATTACAAGAAATTTGTCGTTAATGAAAATTCGTGAAAGAGGTAAGCGTTCACATATGCAACTTGAGGACATAAATTTAGCAAGTGAGGATAGCACATGCACTGTGGAAGATAAAATGGTTTTGCAAGCAGCCTTTGATGTGCTTGGTGATAAAGAACGCCAGATTGTCATGCTACATGCACTCACTGGGTTAAAACATAAAGATATAGCACAGATATTAGGAATGCCACTTTCTACGGTACTATCAAAGTATAAGCGTTCGCTTGAAAAGTTAAATAAAAAAATGTGTGAGAAATAAGAAAAGAGGGTGCATTATGAATAACAATAATTTGGAAAATTCAATCAAAAACAGTGTAGAAGCAATTACACCCGATGTTTTTGATAATATTATGCAAACTAAAAAGACCGGTGAAATAGTTAAAATAAACTCACGCAAAAAACTATATTCTCTAATAGCAGGAATTGCCGCAGCATTACTAATTATTTCATTTGGCGGTGGGTATTACATTAAAAACAATACGGTTGATTCACTAGTTTCTATTGACGTCAATCCTAGTATTGAATTAAAATTAAACAAAAATGAAAAAATAATTGATGCTACTGGGCTTAATGATGATGCAAATATCATATTAAAAGGGCTAAAGTTAAAAAATCTTGATCTTAACACCGGAGTTGACCAGATTGTAATGTCAATGCTAAAAAACGGATATATTGACGAAATGCACAACGCTGTTTTAGTTAGTATAAATAATGATGACAGTAAAAAAACTGATTTAATACAAGCTAAAATTAATGAGTGTATACGTGATGTGCTAAAAGGTGCAAATGTTAAGCCAATTATCTACAACCAAAAAAGCAATACTAATGAGCATAAAAGCAAGTCAAATGCTAACATTTCGCAAGGCAAACAAAGTCTAATTGAAAAAATTGTGCAAGCAGATTCTAGTTATACCACTGAGCAATTATCCGCACTTTCAATGACAGAAATATCTAAAATCATTGATAAGCTTGACTTAGATGAAGAGATTGAATGTCATAGATTTGACAAAGACGATTATTGCGAATATTGTGGTCGTCCTGAAACTGAATGCAAAAACCAGTGCGAAAAAACGCAGAATGAAAAATATTGTGATGACTGTGGTAAATTAAAAGGTGAATGTGTTTGCATAGAATCAAGTGATACCGATAGCGACACTTCAGACGACGACGATGATAAAGATGATGAACAAGATAAAGAAGAAAGTTCTTCATCAGAAGAAAGTGACGATAACTCTACAACTTCAGAAAAAGAAGAGTTTTGCGAACATTGCTCAAAGCTAGAATCAATTTGCAATAACAGTTGCAAAAAGCAAGGCGATGACGACAAAGAGGGTAAATTCTGTGAAGATTGTGGAAAAAAAGAAGACACATGCAAATGTGACGATAACAATAGTGAATCAGAAAGTGACGATGAATCTCAAAATTAACAATGCTTAAGAAATAAGAAGCAATATAAAAACAGCACTCAAAAGTCAGTTAATGACTTTTGAGTGCTGTTTTTTATTATTCAAAATAAGTAATCCTATTTCGACCATTGATTTTCGAGCGATACATTGCAGTATCAGACTCTTTAATGAAAGTATCAACTTTGCCTTTTGGCTTTATTTTTGTGGCACCAATACTAATTGTAATATCTGATAGTTCAGGAAGTTGAGGATTATTAGGTATTGACTTACGAATGGATTCAAGTATTGCATAAGCGTTTTTAGATGAGCCATAAATAACACCTATAAATTCGTCACCACCAAAACGTGCAATTATTCCCTTATTTCCGATTAAATCCTTTGAAATCATACTCACATTATATAAAACTGTGTTTCCAAAAAGGTGACCATTTTCGTCATTAACTTTTTTAAAATTGTCTATATCAAACATGAAAACTGTACCTTGTTTTGCAAAATATTTTTTCGAATTATGTCTATACATTTCGTGGAACATTTTTAAATTTGGCAAGTCGGTTACATCATCTGTAATTGCCTTGTTCATTAATAGACGGTTGTAACGGTTTATTATGATTGTTGTTAAGGATAACACTAAATAAATAACAATTATGACCAAGAACGCATCGGTTTTAAATTGTGAATTTATAGCTTCTCGCATTATATGAGTATCTTTTTGCACCACTAAATACCAGTCAAGAGTGCTAATATACTGTGTGATAAGACATGTTTGCGAATTATTATCCGGGTACCAAAACATTTCCACGGAGTCATGGTTTTGTGTAATTTGACTTTTTAACTTAGCGGTAGATTCATTAGTAAAAAAATTAACTGTTTCAATGTTTTGCTCATCTGAATCGATTTGTACAATGCCCTCATCATTTATGATGCTAGCTTTTAAATCATAATCTGTTTCATAACTTTTTAGCATGGATTGTAGCTGGTTCATCTTAAGCCCAACACCTACAACGCCTAAAAGAGTGCCTTGTTCGTCCGTTACACGACAGTTTACGAACACTGTAAGCAAATTTAAATTTGCCTCGTCAAAGTCAACATCAAGATCATACGAAGAGTTTGAATTAACAAAATCATAATACCAAACGTCGTGTTGATTTTTTGTACTTATAGTTTTATTAATTCCGGCATAGTGATAATAAATATTAGACTTTGCTGAAACTAAAAAAACCGAGTCATAGTTATATTTAGTGCGATAAGCATTAAGATATTCTTGGATTAATTTATTATGCTCTTCTTCGACTTCATTTATATTTTCATGTGCTAGCCAGTCCTTTAAAAATGAATCATTAGCCATAGTTTGACCAACGTAAATGGGTTTTGTAAGGCTATTATCAATTTTTGAATAAATCGTGGAAGAGGATAACTTAGAAATGTTTTCAATATCATTTATAACTACTTTATTAAAATTATATTTATTAAGAATGAAAACAATTACAAAGCCTATAAGAATTATGACACAAACGATTATGTTTATTACTACAAGTGTTCGCTTTTTCATAAATTTTCCTCTTTTCACTATTAAAGTCGTTGTTCTTAACTGATAGATACGAGCATAATAAAACTAAAATTGATAGTTTTATTAAGTAATCTAGAAAATTTAAGAAATTCATATGTTACAATCATTATACAAAAAAATTCGGAAAATAGCAAATGAAATTACTAATTAAATAAACTTATTATAGATTGGTTTGAGTAGTAGAAATCAATGCAAGGATATTATCATGAAAAATGTGCTTTCGCATTATGCGAAAGCACATTTTTTTATATACGCCGCAGTGCATCTATTGGGTTTAAGCTACTAGCTTTAGTAGCAGGAGCAATACCAAATATAACACCTATTCCGGCAGAAAAACCAACTGCTAAAATAATTGTTGATAGTTTTAAAACAAATGCACTTTCCATCACAATCGAGGCAATATATGCAACACCCACGCCGAGTGCTAATCCTATAATACCGCCAAACAGCGATAAAAACATAGCTTCAAGTAAAAACTGTTGACGTATTTGCTTTGGTTGTGCGCCTAGTGCTTTTCGCAATCCTATTTCTGTTGTTCTTTCGGTTACTGACACTAACATCATATTCATAATGCCAATACCACCAACAAGCAAAGAAATTGAGGCAATAGCTGCAAGCATCAAGCTCATCATTCCCGTCATTTTTTCGACAGTGTCAAGAATTATTTGCATATTAAAGACAAAAAAGCTATCATCTTTGTAGTTAAACGCTTGATTTAGTACAGTTTTTATGTTAGTTGTTGTATCTTGTGCAAATGCGTTGTCTTTCATATAGATATCAACGCCATTGATATACTTTACACCCAGTAAGCTCATTGCAGTTTGATAGGGGATTATAACAACTTCATCATTGCTGTCCATTGCATAGATAGTTGAGGGCTGCAATGTACCGATAATTGTAAAATCGACACCGTTCATTGTAATAACATTGCCGATAGGGTCGGTTGTTGCAAAATATTTTTTAACAATTTTATCACCGATAACGCAAACACGGTTTTTATTTTCGCAGTCAAGAGGATTAATTGCTCGTCCTGTGTTTAGCAAATCCTTTGTGCTTTCAAAATAAACATGGTTTTTTCCTTGAACTTTAATGTTTTGCATAACAATATTATTATTAACGATATCGCTTGTACCTTCAATTGTTGGTGAAACACCACTAATATTATCTATTTCTTCAAGACTTAATATGTCTGTTTGCGTTAGTCCTTGCTTTAAGGCGTTACCTCGTGCTTGAATTGTTATTTTGTTTGCACCCATATCAGAAACAGTTTTTGTAACGCTTTCGGTTACTCCTTGCACCATTGTTATTAGTGCTATTATAGAAGATACTCCAATAACAATTCCTAGTATTGTTAAGAATGAACGCATTTTATTATGAATTATATTTTGCCAAGACATTTTTACGCTTTCTTTAAACATTTTGACTCACCTGCTTCATTTCACCGTCTAAAATTGAGACGATTCTGCTCCCAAATTGTGCAATTTTCTCGTCATGTGTAATCATGATTATAGTTTTTCCTTCGTCATGTAATGCACAGAACAAGTCCATAATTTGGTGACCTGTTTTTTGGTCAAGTGCGCCTGTTGGCTCATCTGCAAGAATAATTGAGGGCTGGGTTACCATAGCTCTTGCAATTGCAACACGCTGTTGTTGACCGCCTGAAAGCTGTGTTGGTTTATTTTTAAGCTTAGTTTCTAAGCCAACATGACCTAGCATTATTTTAGCTTTTTCACGACGTTCTTTTTCATTTACGCCGGAATAAATCAGTGGTAATTCAACGTTTTGAAGTGCAGAAAGTCGAGGAAGTAGCTGAAATTGTTGAAAAATAAATCCAATTTCTTTATTACGAATATGTGCAAGTTCAGCTTCAGTCATATCATCGACTACTTGTCCATTAAGGCTATATGTGCCACTAGTTGGAACGTCAAGACAGCCAATAATATTCATGAGCGTCGACTTACCAGACCCTGATGGCCCTAATATGGATAAAAATTCACCTTTTTGTACTATGAGGTCGATACCTTTTAAGACTGTTTGATTTTCCTCACCCATCTTGTAAGACTTAACTATACCACTCATATTTAAAATTTCCATAGTATCCTCATTTCTTACTTTGTCATCATAGGTGGCATAAATGCAGTGCTTTCTATGTCCTCTGATTTTTCATAGAAGACAGATTGTCCTTTTGATAGTCCGCTTTTAATCTCAACTCTTCTGCCATCATTAATTCCGACAGTAATATCTTGTGAAACAATCTTATCCTTATCATCTTTGATTAAAACATATGGTTTTTTGTCTTTATGGAATTTAAGTGATTCCATTGATAAAGTTAGTGAATCACTTGCTGTTTGATTTGCGATTTTAGCCTCTGCGGTCATACCGATTTTTATATTGTCTTGTTTTTGCAAGTCAACTACCGCTGTGAAATATGAAAGACCATTTACTGTTGTTGCAGTATTTGAAATAGATGAAATAGTGCCTTTTATTTCGGTATCAATAGCACCAATTTTAACTGTAACTTCGTCATTTAGTTTAACACAGTTAAGGTCATACTCATCTATTTTTATTGTTGTTTGAAGTTCATCAAAGTTTAAAACGCTGCAAATAAGCGTTCCTGCCATGACTGTTTGATCCGGTTTTACATTAAGTTGTGACACAGTACCATCAATTTTAGCTTTTAATTGTTCACCGGCACTAGTTTTTACTAAAATGTCACCGACTTTAACTTTATCTGAGTCTTTAACTAAAACCTCTGTAATTTGCATTGGTTTATCAGAAATAAGTGTTTGTGTATCTTTACTTTCAACTACACCACTAAAGGTATAATAGTTTTTGATTGTGGCTACAGTTACATTTTCTTCAGTGTAAACAGGTTTTGCCTGTCTTAATATTGGAATAATAATTATTAGAGCCACCGCTACTAATATAAGTGCAACAACACTGATAATTATTATTTTTTTACTTTTCTTTTTAGCCATTATAATTCTCCTTTTCGTCTACTAAAATACGTTTGAAAATTTGCGTTACTTTCATTATAGAAAGCAGATATTAACCTGTAATGAACTTAATAAATATTAAAGAATAACAATAAAAAGCGGGAATGTAAATTTTGTTCCAAAAAATTGTAACGGTAATGCTAATTATTATAAGTCACGAATATGGTTTTTATAAAGGCTTTTGATAATAAAAATACTTACTATTAAAGCTATAAATTCTGCTAGAGGAAAAGCAAACCAAACATAGTTTAAGCCTATTTGTGCAAATAAATAAGCAGCGGGAAGAATGACAATTAACTGACGCAGTGCAGAAATAAACAAGCTTTTGATTCCCATTCCGACTGCTTGAAAAAGTGTAGAAAACATAATTCCAAGTGCCGCTGGAATAAAGCAAAGGCAAATTGTACGAAGTGCGCGTACTCCGATTTCAAGCATTTCTGGAGTTGCGTTAAATATTAGTAAAATTTGTTTAGGTAAAATCATAAACAACGCTGTACCTAACGACATAATGATTATTGCTATAGCAACGCTAATTTTTAATGCAGACATAAGTCTTTTTTTGTTTTTAGCACCATAATTGTAGCCCATAATAGGCATAACACCGTGCGTTAAACCGAAGATTGGCATAAATACAAATGACTGCATTTTATAATACACACCTAAAACGCTAACCGCTGAAACTGAAAAAGTGTTCAGAAGATTATTTAGCAGTGTTGTTAGCAGTGCTGCAATCGACTGCATAATAATAGATGGAAATCCTACTATGTAAATTTGCTTTATAATTTTAGGGTCAAGCTTAAAGTTTTTAAAAGAAATGTGAATGTCGTGGCTTTTTGTAAAAATAATGATTAAATCATAAATCATTGAAAAACATTGACCAATAACAGTTGCAATTGCAGCACCTTTTACGCCCATATCAAATCCGAAAATTAAGATAGGGTCAAGCACAATGTTAGTTATTGCGCCAATAAGTTGTGCTATCATAGGATTAATCATATTTCCTGTTGCTTGAAGTGTTTTGGAAATGGTTATTTCCATAAATAATCCTATAGAACAAATAGTAACTACTTCGATATATTCACAGCCAAGATTTATAATATTAGGATTAGTTGTACAACTTTGCATGAAAGCTCTTGAGCCAAAGATGCCAATAAATAAAAATAGCAACCAACTTGCAAGGGCTAAAATAATTCCATGAGTTGAAGTACTGTCTGCTTCTTGACGGTTTTGCTCGCCTAGTTTTCTTGAAATAAGCGAATTAATTCCGACACCTGTTCCGACAGCTACTGCTATCATAAACATTTGTATAGGGTAGGCAAATGAAACAGCGGCAAAAGAATCAGGTCCTATTTTGCCGACAAAAATGCTGTCAACGACATTGTAAAGTGATTGGACTAGCATTGAAAACATTGCGGGAATCGACATTGAAATTATAAGTTTTAGCATAGGTGTCGTTCCCATTTTATCCGATTTTAATTGTTGCATTATGTAATAATTCCTCCATTTGGACTTAAAACTTGCCCGGTAATAAATTTTGCATTATCAGATGCTAAAAAGCAAATAGCGTTTGCGATATCGTCTGTAGTTCCGATGCGATTAAGAGGAGTTTCCTCTTTTAAAGACAATAAAGTTTGTTCATCAAGATTTGCATTCATATCAGTTAAAATGACACCTGGAGCGACACAGTTGACGTTAATTCCACAAGGTCCTACTTCTTTAGCAAGAGCTTTTGTAAGTCCTATTATGCCTGCTTTAACAGCAGAATAGTGTACTTCACAAGAGCCACCAGTAATTCCCCAAATGGAGGAAACGTTAATAATATTGCCGCTTTTTTGCCTTATCATATCTTTTAAAACCGCTTGAGTGCAATTAAAAACACCGGTTAAATTAGTACCGACCATTTTGTCCCAATCTTCACTTGTAATATCTGTAAACAACTTTTGCTGTGCTATGCCGGCATTATTTACCAGTAAATCAATTTTTCCAAATTCCTTTTTTACGCTTAAGACCATTTCATCGACTTGACTTCTTTGTGAAACATCAGCTTTAAAAGCTAAAGCTTTAGCTCCGAGTGAAGTTATTTTTTCAACTATATCGTAAGCAGCTTTTTTAGAATTTAGATAATTTACAGCTATATTGTAGCCTTGCATAGCAAGACAAATCGCAGTTTTTGCGCCTATACCTTTTGAAGCACCTGTAATTATTGCAGTTTTCATAATATTCTCCCGAGCTATTTAACACCGATAAATTTTTCTGTACTTGTATTTTGTACTTATATATTATAGCATAAAAAACTAGGTGAAACAATGACGGATAACGACAAAATGTGATAAAACGTTTACTCAATTTTGTTATGTTTTATCCTTTGATTTAAATAAAACCGCCATTATAAACGCAAATAAAATTGCAGCAGCAATTCCGGCTGAAGAGGCACTTAGTCCGCCTGTTAAGGCACCTATAAGTCCTTTTTCTTCCACTGCTTGTTTTACTCCTACTGCAAGATTATAACCAAAACCGGTTAATGGAACTGTTGCACCGGCACCTGCAAATTCTACGAGTGGTTTATAAACGCCCACAGCACCTAAAAAAACACCGCTTACAACAAAAGCGACTAAAATTCTTGCCGGAGTTAATTTTGTAAAATCAATAAAAACTTGTCCGATAGCGCAAAAAGCACCACCCACTAAAAATGCCTTAACACAAGACAGTAAAAGCTCCAAAAGTATCACCTCTATTTCCATTTTGAGTTTCCTATATGCACTAAATGTGCAATGCCCGGTATCGATTCACCCTGACAAATACTAGTCGGTGACATTAATGCACCTGTTGCAACAAAAAGAATGTTTGCAAATTCACCTGAAATTAATTTTTTTAGAATGAATGAACATAATACGGAGGCCGCACATCCACACCCAGAGCCACCTGAATGTGCATCTTGCTTTTTTATATCATAGATTATTTTCCCACAGTCACAATGATTTTTTTTAATATCAATATTATCTTTTTCTAAAAGTTCAAATAAAAGTTTTGAGCCAATTATTCCAAGATCACCGGTAAAAATCATGTCATAATCTCGAGGCACTGTATTTGTGTTTTTTAGGTGCGTTTTTATTGTGTACGCCGCTGCTGGCGCCATTGCAGCACCCATATTATTTATATCAGTTATTCCTAAGTCTTTAATTTTACCGATTGTCACCGCTTTTACATAGGGAGGCTTACTACTGTTGCCGATTATTAAAGAGCCTGAGCCGGTGACAGTCCAAGCAGCGGTCGGAGGACGTTGACCGCCATATTCGAGTGGATACCTAAATTGACGTTCTGCTGAACAAAAATGCGAAGAAGTTACGCACAAAGTTTTATTTGCAACGCCGGTTTCCACAAAAATAGAAGCAAGACTTAAACTTTCTGCCATAGTAGAGCAAGCACCATATAATCCAAAAAGAGCAATGTCTATTTCACGAAGACCAAAACTAGAGCCTATACACTGATTTAATAAGTCGCCTGCAAACATAAAGTCTATATCGTTTGTTGTTAGATTTGCCTTTTGTAAAGCTTTTTTAACTGCATCTTTTTGCATATGACTTTCAGCTTTTTCCCAAGTTTTTTCTCCGAAAGAAGTATCGTTATTTATAACATCAAAATATGATTTAAGTGGACCTTGTCCTTCTTTTTTGCCAACAACCGAGGCATATGAGATGATAGACGGGCAGTGTGTTAAAATTAGAGTATTAGAAGATAAACTTTGTGCCATAATATTCACCTCGTGCTTTATAATAATAGTCTATAAAAAAAGTTTTATAATATATAAAATTATACCGTACAGTGTAGAACTGATAATGCCATAAGTGATTACAGGGCCTGCAATTACAAAGAGTTTAGCACCTAAGCCTAGGATTAAACCCTCACTTTTAAATTCGAGTGCCGGAGCGCAAACAGCGTTTGCAAAACCGGTAATAGGCACTAGAGTGCCGGCACCTGCAACTTTTGCAATGTTATCAAAAACGTTTAGTCCGGTTAAAGTTGCGGATAAAAAAATAAGAGTGACAGATGTTAGGGTTTGTGCAGTACTTTTATCAATATTTAGTGCTGTGTATGCAGTAGTTAGAAGTTGACCCAAAACACAAATTAAACCGCCTATTAAAAAAGCCATTGGTATTGTTTTGTAGCTTTTAGATTTTAATGAAGCTTTTTTTGTCATTTGTTTATATTCTTTGCAAGTTACATTCAAGAAAATCACCCTTTTTAAATAATTGTGTTTATATTATTTGCAAATTATTTTTTTGTATTCGCATTTTTTTAAATTCTATTAATTTGACACGTTTTTATTTTTTTTTAGTATTATATAGTGAGGATTAATCTTCAAATATAAAAATGTATAGGGGGGATTTTTATGGCTAAAACTATATGTCTTGACCCGGGGCATGGCGGTAAAGACGCAGGTGCAGTTAATGGTAGCAGGTATGAAAAAAACGATAATCTTAGAATTGCTTTTGCTTTAGAAACTGTTTTAAAAAGGCAGGGCTTTAATGTACTTCTTACAAGAAAAGACGATAGCTATGTCTCACTCGAGGAAAGAGCAAGAATAGCAAATAAAAACAGTGCTGATTTGTTTTTATCATTACACAGAAATTCTTTTTCAAAACCTGATGCTAATGGCATAGAAAAT
>JAVWHI010000015.1:15851-16085 GCA_036640155.1 Oscillospiraceae bacterium
ACCAAGATACAATAAACATGGCAACATTAATTTACGATGAAGTAGTAAGTGTTGCTGCACAATCAAAACGTGGAGTTAAAAAAGGCAATTTTGCAGTCACACGTGAAACTAATATGCGTGCGGCATTACTAGAGCTTTGTTTTATAAGCAACAGCCGAGATAATGAACTTTATGACACTTATTTTGAAAGATACGTAGATGCAATTGCTAGAGGTATTTGTAAGTACTTTGGTA
>JAVWHI010000016.1:0-16056 GCA_036640155.1 Oscillospiraceae bacterium
GTATTTGGGGCAAAAAAATATATGCACGGTGTAGAGCATGGTTCGGCAGAATGGGGAACAAAAAAGGACATACAGCCTTACATAGATAAAAATGAGAATAACAATATCATTTTATCAGCGACTGAAAGCCTTTCCATGAATAGCAGAATGTCAGACACTGAATACGACAGAAATAAAAATGTGCTAGTGATCGGCGGAAGTGGTAGCGGTAAAACAAGATTTTTTGTTAAACCAAACCTTATGCAGCTCCACAGCAGTTATGTAATGACCGACCCTAAAGGAACTTTAATAGTAGAAACCGGTTCAATGTTTGCAAAAGCAAATTATGAAATCAGGGCATTGAATACAATCAATTTCAAAAAATCCATGCACTATAACCCACTTATTTACATCAAGAGCGAAAAGGATATTTTGAAGCTTGTAAATGTAATCATTGTAAACACAAAAGGGGAAGGGGATAAAAGCGGTGAGGACTTTTGGGTAAAAGCCGAAAAACTTTTCTATCAGGCAATAATCGGCTACCTCTATTATGAAGCTCCTGAAAGCGATAGGAATATACCTACACTTATAGATATGCTTGAATATTGTGAAGTGAAAGAAGATGATGAGAACTACAAAAACGCCATTGATATTCTCTTTGAAGAATTAGAGGAAAAAGGCCCTAAAAACTTTGCTGTAAAGCAATACAAAAAATTCAAGCTTGCAGCCGGTAAGACCTTGAAATCAATTCTTATATCTTGTGCCGCAAGGTTAGCACCTTTTGACATTCAGGAAGTAAGAGAGCTTATGAGCTATGATGAATTGCAGCTAGATGAAATAGGTGATAGAAAAACAGCGTTTTATGTCATAATGTCGGACACGGACAACACTTTTAGTTTTTTAATAGCCATGATGTTTTATCAAATGTTCAATCTTCTATGCGATAAGGCAGATGATGAATATGGCGGCAGATTACCTTTTCATGTACGGTGTATGTTAGATGAATTTGCAAATATTGGAAAAATACCAAACTTTGAAAAACTTATATCAACAATTAGAAGTAGGGAGATATCAGCTTCAATCGTGCTTCAATCACAGTCACAGATACAGTCAATTTACAAAGATGATGCAGAAACAATCATAGATTGTTGCGATACGCTGTTATTTCTAGGTGGTAAGAGTACAAAGACAAATAAGAGTATGTCAGAAATGATTGGAAAAACCACTATCGACAATATCAACATTAACGAGAGCAAAGGGCAAACCGGCAGCTATAGCATGAATAATCAAGTGTTAGGCAGGGATTTAGTAGACCCTTCCGAGGTAGGAAGGTTAAAGCGTTCCGAGTGCTTAATAATGATAACCGGTGAAAAGCCATTCAGAAGCAAAAAATATAATATTAAAAAGCATAAGAACTATCAGGAGCTATCGGATTTTGACAAGAAAAATGCTTTTGATATTACCCAAAGGGAAAGCACTATAGCAGAACATTTTTTAGGCAGCATAGAGGAAATTCAAGAAGTCAACAACCTATCAGAATTAAATACCCTGACCTAGTCAGGCTTTAATAAAGCAAAACCAAGGTATCAAAGTATGTAACTCATTTCATCAGCTGTAGCCTGGAAGATACGGAAGAAATTGAGTTACAAAACAAATTAAAGAAAGAGGTAATTTAAAATGGATTTATTAAATGAAGTATTAACATTGGTAACGAGATTTGCAACAATTGGCGGCGGCTTATGGCTTGTATGGGGCGTTATAGTATTAGCCGGTGGACTAAAGGACAAGAATGGTCCGGCGTTACAGTCTGGTATTTGGCAAATAGCCGGCGGCGGTCTTATCATTGCGGCAGCTCGTTTATTTGCTGGCTTAACAGCATAGTGAGAATAAGAACATGGAAAAAGTGCCGCATATTCCATAAAGAGTTGTGCGGCACTTTTCCAGAAGGGAGCGAATGCAATAATGGTAGACTATATAATTAACCGGATAGAGGATATTTTCAACACGGTTGTTTCAGCCGGTTCCGGCAACTTAATACTTTCGCCGGAAACATTCAATGCGACAATCTATAATGGTGTTATTACCATTATGAAAAATGCAGTTATGCCGGTTGCTTATGTGCTTCTAGGATTGCTTTTTATATTGGAATTATATAACATAACAATCCGTACAGAAGGAACACAGGGAACTATGGGAATAGAAATACCTTTCAGGACAATGTTTAAGCTTGTATTATGCAAGGTTGCAATCGACAGTACAGAGCTTATTTTAGGAGCTATCTATAGTGTATCATCACAGCTTATATACAACATAGGAACTACTATAAACGGTGGAAATACTTTGACACCGGCAGATATGGCGATAATCCGTACAACCGTTGGGAATATGGATTTTGGAGTAACATTAATGACGAGCGTTGAAGTGACTTTGATTTATCTTATTGTGCAATTTGTAATGGTAGTCGTAAGCGTAATTGTTGTAGGGCGTATGATAGAGTTTTATGTATTAATGGCGGTAGCTCCTGTGCCACTAGCAACATTCCCTAATGCAGAAATGTCGGGCATTGCAAAGAACTTTTTAAAGAGTTTCGCAGCAGTATGTTTGCAAGGCGTTTTAATATATGTCGTTGTTACCCTGTTTCCGTTATTGTTTGGCAATGCGGCAATGGGAGATATAAGCGACCCTTCCCAATTTTCAAAGTCACTCATGACCGCCGCCGGTTACTCGTTTGTACTTCTTATATCTGTATTTGCAACCGGTAAATGGGCGAAATCAATATGTAATGCAATGTAAAGGGGGGTATGCGGTGTCAATAGAAGTAAGGATACCTAAAGAAATCACGGAATATAAGGAAAAAATAATTTTTGGTCTTTCAATTCGGCAGCTTTTATGTTTTTCTGTAGCGATAATATCGGGATTAGGAACATACTTCATAGCAAGTAAATACATGGGAACTGATATTGCAAGTTATATCGTTATTCTCGAAGTAATGCCGGTCTTTGCCATTGGTTTTATTAGAATAAATGGTTTCACCTTTGAGAAATACGCAGCAATGATGATAAAACATAGATTTGGCATAAATCGCAGACCTTATAAAACCAATCTGCTTATTGATGAAATCATAACGGAAAAGGTTAAGGAGAAAACTAATAGGAGAGGTGAAAAGAATGTTTCAGATATTTCAAAAAAAGACAAAGCATCAAATAAAAACGTCAGAGAGTGTAAATTCCTTGAAATCACAGCGAAAAGCCGAAAGAGAAAGAGCAAAGAAGCACTCCGAAAAATTAAAGCAGCTCGACAAGAGTACAGAAGCAAAAAACAAGCAGATAAAAAAGCAGCAAAGAAAGGAAGCAGCACCGAAAACAGCACAGCAGACAATAAAGTATAAAAGAATGTTTGAAGATGGCATTTGTGAAGTAGAAAAAGGCTTATATTCAAAGAGTATCAAGTTTGATGATATAAACTATCAAATTGCAAGACGTGAGGAACAGGTGGAAATTTTCAGTTGTTATTGTGAGTTTTTAAATTACTTTGACCCTTCCATCAATCTTCAATTAACAATCCATAATAAGCACATAAATAAAGATGATTTTAAGGCTCGAATGCTCTATCCAATTGGTAGGGGAGTAGATGAACTTGATAAGTACCGCAAGGAAAACAATGCAATGCTTTCTGAAAAGGCATTGCAAGGGCAAAACTCTATCATCAGAGAAAAATATTTAACATTTGCAGTTAAAGCAAATGATTATGAAGCTTCTATACCTTCACTTGCACGATTAGAAACGGACATAATGACAAACTTTAAGTCATTAGGTTGTGAAATTCAACTCCTTTCAGGAGCTGAACGCTTATCCTTCATTCACAAGATGTTTAACCCACAGGACAAATTCCTATTCAATTATGATTACTTGCTAGATAGCAGCTTGACTACAAAAGACTATATAGCTCCGGACAGCTTTAATTTTGCAGAAAAAAGGTATTTTGAATTTGGGGATAATTACGGTCAAACTTTATTTTTAAAAGACCTGCCGCCTGATCTATCGGATAAGCTCATAACAGAGCTTTCAGATATTCCCTGCAATATGACTATAACCCTGCACATAAACAGCGTAGAACAAGACAAAGCGTTTGCATTAGTAAAGCAAAAGATAAGCTTCATGGAGCAGCAAAAAATAGATGAACAGAAGAAAGCTCTTAAATCCGGCTATGACGTGGATATGATACCTTATGAGTTAAAATATTCCCTGAATGAAGCCGAGGAACTTTTAGACGATATGCAAAATAAAAATCAGCGTATGTTTAAGGTAACTTTATTGATTTATACTTCTGCTGACAATATAGACACCTTGAACGACAATGTATATCAGATTATGGCGGCAGCAAGAAAGAATAACTGCAAAATAGGCTATCTTGATTATCTTCAAAAAGAAGGAATGAATAGCACTATGCCGGTGGGGAAAAACCACATTGAGATACAACGGACTTTAACAACAGCAAGCACAGGAATATTTATACCATTCACCACACAAGAGCTTTTTCAAGAGCATGGAATGTATTATGGTCTGAATGCTTTAAGCCGGAACCTCATATTTTTTAATCGTAAAACCCTGAAAAATCCAAACGGATTTATCCTCGGCACTCCGGGTAGCGGTAAGTCCTTTAGTGCAAAAAGGGAAATAACAAATGTGCTACTTAATACAGATGATGAAGTTTTAGTAATCGACCCTGAAAGAGAGTACACCGCACTTGCAAAAGGTTTTGATGGTGAAATTATACACATTTCAGCCGGTAGTAAAGCACACATTAACCCTCTTGATATAACTATGGACTATGCAGATGATGATAACCCATTGCTTTTAAAATCTGAATTTGTATTATCCTTGTGTGAGCTGCTTGTAGGTGGTAAAGCAGGACTGACCGCAGCACAGAGAACCGTAATAGATAGAGCTTGCTTAATGACCTATGAAGCTTATTTTGCTAATCCGGCGAAAAACCCTGTACCGACACTTAAAGATTTTTACAAGATGTTAAAGGAACAGCCAGAGCCGGAAGCAATCAGTATAGCTTTATCCTTAGAGCTGTACATAGAAGGAAGCTTGTCTGTATTTGCACATCCGACAAATATCGACACAAACAACCGGTTCATAGTTTTTGACATTAGGGATTTAGGAAAGCAGCTTAAAACAATGGGTATGCTTATCGTCCTAGACCAAATATGGAACAGGATTACCCAAAACAGGGCATTAGGAAAAAGAACATGGATTTATATAGATGAAATTTATCTACTATTCCAAAATGAATACAGTGCAAATTATTTGTTTGAGCTGTATAAGAGAGCTAGAAAGTGGGGAGCAATTCCGACCGGAATTACTCAAAACGTAGAGGATTTGCTAGTGTCCGACATGGCAAGACGTATGCTTTCCAATACAGATTTTGTGATGATGTTAAATCAATCAGCAAGCGACCGTGTGGAGCTTGCGGCGTTGCTTAATATCAGTAATCAGCAGCTTTCTTATGTCACTAACTCACAAGCTGGTCAAGGTCTGTTATTTGCCGGTAACTCAATTATTCCTTTCATTGATAAATTTCCGCAAGATACAGAACTATACTCAATGATGACAACGAAAATCGAGGAAATAACAGCATTGGCACAAGAGGAAACCGAACTAGCAAAAGAATATGCACAATAAGGTGATTGAATGGGTGAACTTATAAAAGACCGAAATAACATAATAAATAGTGGTGATTGCAGTACCTTAAAAGGTACTGCCGCATACACCGAAAACGCCAACATTATCATCAAAGAAAATAATGTAAATGGGCGTGAAAAAGTGCGTAATTCTCTTGATAGTACAGTCAGAGGAGAAGTAAAGAATTATAACTATGCAGCTCCGGCGGCGGCAAGCACAGAAAAAACCAATGCACAAAGGAGCTATATAGGTTCAAGACAGGCGGTAAAAGAGCAACAGGCAAGTAATAATTATAGCCGGTCACAGGAAATTACTTCCGGTAATTCAAATAGAAGCACAGAAAAAAATGGTTCAAAGATAGAGTATACTTGCAGTAAACAACGTATCTATTCACAGCCTGAAAATATAACAGGCAGCAATACCCTTTCAGGAGCTGCCGCAACTGCAATGTATGTTTCAACAACGGAAAAGATTATAAAAGATGAAAAGAAAGGCATGGGGCGTGAATACGTCCGGAATAGCCTAGAGAGCAATGTTAAAAATGCTTTGATAAAAGATAACGGATATGCCCCGAATGTAAGTGAGGGCGTAGCTGTCACAGAAACAGAAAGGGCAGCTAAAAGAGCAAGTGCAGCTAAAAAAAATGGGGAAGCTGATACTGGTACAGGAGCATTTAAACCGGCAAGCGAAGCAAAGGCAGACGGTAAAAAAGCCGGTAATAAAAAAGGAGCTGCACGGTTAGCCGCAGATTACACCTATAGAAGCGTTGTAAATGCTACCGCACAAGGCGGCAAAGATGGCGGTATTGGTGACCGTGCTTCCGGTCAATCAATTAAATACATGATAAGGACACCACGTTACGTCAAAGCCGGTATTAAGGGCGTTGCAGGGGTAGGCGTGGGTATTCGGTATAGCTCAAAAGTCATAAGGGATATAAAAGCCGGAGCATTAACAGGAAAGGAAGCCGGTTTATCTGTCCTCAAAAGGGGAGGTGTATCATTAAAAGGAGCAGGAAAAGCCGCCGCAACATCAATAGGGCGAACAGTAGCAGATTTTCACGGTTCTGACGATTTAGGCGTTGAAGCGATTAGAAAGCCTAAAGATATGATAGTCGGTACTAATCGGACACTTAAAGTAACAAGCAGGGCAGTTAAATCCGCAAGCAAAATACCGGCAAAAGCAAAAAGAACCCTTAAAAGTATGCAAAAGGCGGCACAAAAAGCAAAGCAAGCCGTACACTATGCAGCACAAGGAATAAAGATGGCTTTCAAAGCCTTGTCTAATCCGATTGTGTTAAAGACCCTTGTAATTGGAATAGTGATAGTAGTAGCTGTAATAGTTATGATGGCGGCAGTATCATCTGTAGCAGCTTTATTTTCAAGTTTTACTTATAATTCTAATGATGATGTATTAACGGATACATACGCTTATATAACGGAGCTTGACGCTGATATTGCACAAGAGATATTAGATATTCCAACAAGCAGCAAATGGTCACATATAGATGAATTTCATATTTACGAAACTGCACCACTCACAGACCCAGTACCTATAATATCTTACTTAACGGTAAAGTATGATGATTTTAAATACAATGCAACCACCAAAGGCGTAATAGATTATATTCATTCTGAGCTTTATAATCTGACTTATTATGAGTGGGTACAAGAAATTGAACATAGCAGCTCATGGACAGATGATGATGGCGTAGAGGTAGAGCATACAAGCTCATGGACAGAGTATATATATCACCTTGATGTAGACATGGACGTATTGACTTGGGAAGATTATGTAATAACACATAAAGATGAAATATTTACAAAGCCGGACGATTACTCAAGGTATCAAACCTACAATGATATTGGCGGTACAGCTTTAAGGACAGAATTAGGCTTTCCGTTTTTAGGTCAAAGCGTTCCTGTTTCAAGTAGATTTGGATATAGAATAGACCCTGTAGAGAACGTCAAGGCGTTTCATGCAGGAATAGATATTCCTATGCCGAGCGGAACACCTATCAATGCAGCCATAAGCGGTAAGGCTACTACAGTAGCCTATAACGGTGACGGTTACGGTTATTATGTAATAATCACTTCCGGAAACAGAAGCACCCTGTATGCACATTGCAATTCAATATTAGTGGCAAATGGGGAAATGGTTACAAAGGGGCAGGAAATAGCAACCGTAGGCTCAACCGGTAAAAGCACCGGCAACCATTTGCACTTTGAATTTGTGAAAGATGGTAAAAAGCTAAACCCTTACTTTTATATAGAAAGTGAACAGTTTAACTAAAATGTAACTCATTTTTCTTTTGTCGGAGATCCGATCAGGAAGATGCCGCGGGAAAAATGAGTTACATAAAAATAGAAAGGAGAAAAGGCATATGACAACATCAGAAAAGATTGCAGAAAAAAGGGGGAAAATCAAAAAGCGAAAGAGAGGATTTCAACAGAGTAGACAAAAATTAATAAGCTCACAAGGGAAATAGAGGAATTGGAAAGTTTTGAAGTCAAAGGTTTATTGAAAGAACTTTCCTTACCTCTAAGTGAAGTAAAAACGCTTATCAGGGAATTAAAAGAAAAAAACAAGCTTCCAATGAACGAAGATAAGCAACCGGACAATGAATAGGCACGAAGGGAATGACTGTATAGAATATGATATGGCAGACATTGATTATTATATCAAGCAGTTAAGCCTAATCAAAAAATCTTATATAAGAAAATTAAGGGTAACGATTTTTATAACTTCCATTTCATGGCTTGCCCTCTTGTTCTATATAGTAAAATCCTATCAATGATGAAAGGCGGTACATAACTATGAAATTAGTCATTGCAGAGAAGCCGAGCGTTGCCGGTGAAATAGCAAAAGTCATAGGAGCTACAAAAAAAGAAAATGGTTACTATTCCGGAAACGGTTATTATGTTTCGTGGTGTGTGGGACATTTGATACAGTCAGCCATGCCAGAGGACTATAATCCTGATTTTAAAAAATGGAGCTTGGACACGCTTCCTTTTATTCCGGAAAAATGGTGAACTGTTGTATCTCCAAATACAAAAGAATGGTATAAAACGCTTGATAAGCTTATCAAGAATGATGATGTAACAGAGCTTGTATGTGCCACAGACGCCGGAAGGGAAGGGGAGCTGATTTTTAGGCTTGTTTATAATAAGACCGGCAGCAATAAACCTTTTAAAAGGCTTTGGATAAGCTCAATGGAAACAGAAGCTATAAGAAAAGGATTTGACAGCCTGAAAGATGGCAAGGAGTATGATAATCTTTATCAAGCTGCTATATCACGCATGAATGCAGATTTTCTTGTAGGGATTAATGCAACAAGGCTTTATACCTGTCTGTATAACAGAAAGTTAAACATAGGACGTGTACAGTCACCGACCATAAATATTATTGTAAAAAGGCAACGTGCCATACAGAACTTTATATCACAGCCATACTTTACGATTACAGCCGATTGCGGAAGTTTTAAGGCATATACTAGGGCAGAAGATAAAAAGACCGCAGAAAGCATTGTAGAGCGTTGTAATGAGAAAAAGGCTATTGTATCAAGCATAGAAAAACAGGATAAGACGGAAAATGCAGCCGCATTATTCGATTTAACCACATTGCAGCGTGAAGCAAATAAGTTTTTGGGTTATTCGGCTCAACAGACCTTGGATATTGTCCAAAGCCTTTATGAAGCTAAATTAACCACGTATCCACGAACCGACAGCCGATATTTAACTGAGGATATGGAAAGCTCCACTATAGAGCTTATAGAAGGACTTGCAAAATCAAAATTGCTTAATACTAAGACACTAAGCAATTATGACACTTTAAGGGTAAATGTAAAGCGTATCATAAATAATAAGAAGGTAAGCGACCATCACGCAATAATTCCTACAAAGGGCGTATTGACCGATAACCTTGAAAAGCTCCCAACAGCAGAACGTAATATACTTACCCTGATAACTTATAGACTTCTTACAGCTCCTTACGCAGCCAATAAATATACTCATACTAAAGTGTTACTTGATAGTGAAGGGGAAGAATTTACAGCAACCGGAAATCAGACCCTTGATATAGGCTTTAAGGAATTTCAAAATCATTTAAACGAAATCATTAAGGCAACACCGGATAAAGAAACCGCAAAGGACGAGCCAGAAAATGAAGCTATTTCCAACAATATAAAAGAAGGAAGCTCCATCGAGGACGTAAAAGTAATGGCAGAAGCTAAAAAAACAAATCCTTTGCCGCCTTATACAGAAGCCACATTGCTTTCAGCAATGGAAAACGCCGGTAAAGACCTTGAAGATGAAGAATTAAGAAAAGCTATGAAAGAGAAAGATGGCGGTTTAGGAACACCGGCAACAAGAGCCGGTGTCATAGAACGTATCATGAAGACCGGATTTATAGAGCGTAAAGGGAAACACCTACTTGCTACAGAACAGGCATTTACTTTAATGGACTTGCTTCCTGAAAAGCTCAAAGAACCGGAATTAACCGCAGAATGGGAAAAGCAGCTTGAACAGATTAATCAAGGTGAGCTGACAAGTCATAAATTTATGGCAGACATAGCAGCCTATGTTACATCTATTGTGAACGGAACTAAGGAAGGGTATAACCCTAACGCTGCAAATGATACCTTTAAAACGGAAAGGGAGAGGTATAGGCATATGTCCACGCTGTAAAAAAAATGTTGTAGAGCTTCCTAAGTCATATGCTTGCGAAAGTGGGAAAGATGGTTGCGGATTTGCCATATGGAAGGAAGATAAATTTTTCAAGGATAAGAGGAAAAAACTTACTAAAAAGCAAGTTTCCGATTTGCTGAAAAATGGCAAAGTGAAAATGACCGGCTTATACTCCCCAAAGAAAGATACAAAATATGATGCAACGGTTATCCTCGAAGATACCGGAAAGTATGTCAATTTCAAATTAGAATTTAAGAATTAAAACGCTGTAACTCATTATCCTGAAAAATACCAGGAGAAAGAAGTTATAATTGAGTTACAAAAAGGTAACTCAATTCATCACCGGTTACGACCGGAGCTACCGCCGATCACTAGAGCGAATGAGTTACAAATAAATCAAAGTGAGGTATTGAAATGAAGAAAATTACTCTTGTTATCTTGTCAGTAATAATTGTCTTATCCCTTGCAGCGTGTGGCAAGGGTGCAGATAAGGCTATTGGAACATGGTACAGCACAAAGGACACTCTAACGATTAAGGAAAACAATAAATATACTTCTGCATGGCTTACATCAGGATTAGAATGGAATTATTCAAAAGACGGAAATACTTATACCTTTATTTCTCCTTACGGTAGTACTTACGCTTTTGAATATATTGACACAGGCAACCAAAAGACCTTGTATTACGAGAGCAGCACAAGCGACCTTACAAGGATATACTATGATAATAAAGAACAAGCCGACAAGGTGAAAGAAGAACAGGAAGCCGCAGCACAGGAAGAAAAAAAGGAGCAGGAAGAAAAAGCCGCAACAGAGGCTACAAATGCCCTTGTTGGTACATGGGCATGGGAATGGGGAAATTATGACAGAACCATAACATTTAATTCGGACAATACCTATGTCGGAACTGTAGTCGGAATGGAAAGCGGAAAATATGAGATAGTTGATAGTAAAAATGTCATGATTGAAAGAAGTACCGGCGAAAAATACAATCAGCCGATAACTATTACAAAAAATGACAGCACATATAAGTTGAAATTTGGTATTCTTAACCTTGTTAAAAAATAGATAGTTGGGACAAATGATTGATACGGTATATGTACCTTTAAAAGTGCTGTTTCAAAAGAATTTATTCCCCATTCATCATTAATGTAACCATACTGAAATTTGTGGCTATTTGTCGTTTGCCGCACTCCTGTTTTATATATATGTTCTACCAAAGATGGGAACAAGTATGTATAATGAATGTATTAGTGGTAATCATTATACAGAAAGGAGTTATACAAATGAAGTTTGGATATGCACGAGGAAGCAAAGACGACCCAAATTTAGATTTACAAATTGACGCACTAAAAGACTATGGTGTAGATGAAATATATAAAGAAAAGGTAACCGGCAAAAAACAAGATAGATGGCAGCTTACAGAATTATTAGGAAAGCTCCGAACAGGAGATACCCTCGTAATTTGGCGACTAGATAGATTAGGAAGAACTGTAAAGCAGCTACTTGCATTAGCAGATGACTTTGAAAAAAGAGGTATTAGTTTTGTTAGTATAACTGAAAGTTTTGATACTTCTACACCTATGGGTAAATTTGTATTTCATATGTTTTGTGCAATAGCACAAATGGAGCGTGATGTAATAGCAGAACGCTCCAAAGCCGGTTTAGTGGCAGCTAAAAAGAGAGGACGTTCCGGTGGTAGAAAACCTAAAGATATGAAAAACATAGAAAGAGCATTAAAAATGTACTTCTCTAATGAATTTTCCATAAAAGACATAGAAGAAGCTACCAGTTTAAGTAAAACCACTATTTACAAGTATGTTAGAGAATATAAATAAACCAACGGAAAGGAATAAAATTCAATGTCTTATCAGGATAAAAAAGATAAAATGAAAGAAATAACAGATAGATTAGAACAAGGCATAAAAGATATATATGATAGTGAACATTATAAAAACTATCTTACTGTTATGTCAAAATTTCATTCCTATTCATACAGAAATAGTCTTTTAATCATGCTACAAAAGCCGGAAGCGACCCTCGTTGCCGGCTTTAATGCGTGGAAAAACAATTTTAAAAGGTATGTTAATAAAGGTGAAAAGGGAATACAAATACTTGCACCGGCACCATACCGTGTGAAGATGGAAATGGAAAAAATAGACCCCAAAACTCAAAGACCAGTACTTGATAGTAAAGGAAATCCAGTAACTGAGGAAGTGAAAATAACAAAACCGTCATTTAGACCTGTTCATGTTTTTGACGTTTCTCAAACATCAGGAGAACCGTTACCACAACTAACTACAGAGCTTTCAGGAAACGTAGCACAATATCAAGCTTTTTTTGAGAGCTTAAAAAGTGTTTTTCCTTTCCCTATTCAATTTGAAGATATACAAAGTGGAGCTAAAGGCTACTGTGACCCTGTAAATCAAAAAATAGCAATAAAGAACGGTATGAGTGAAATTGAGAACATAAAAACAGCCATACATGAAATTACTCATGCTGACTTACATGCCGACCAAAGCAAATTATCTTTAGATGAAAAAAAAGACCGAAGAACAAAAGAAATGGAATCCGAAAGCGTTGCATTTGTAGTATGTAATCATTTTGGTATAGATACAAGCGATTATAGTTTTGCCTATCTTGCAGCTTGGAGTAGTGGCAAAGAGTTAAAAGAGATACAAAACAACCTTGATACTATTCAAAAGCAAGCTGCTGAATTGATAGATAGAATTGATACAAGGTTTCAAGAACTTCTAAAAGAGCAACCAGTATTACCTATGCCGGACAATACTATTTCAATTAGCGATATGGAGCAGTACGGCTATAAATATGATGAGGTCAATAAAATGCTGCCTTTAAGCAATGCAAAAGCTGTAGAACTCTTTGAAAAAGACGACCCTATCTATTTACTGTATGAAGATAACACAGAAGCCATTCCTGATACAAAAGATTATGTAATAAATCATTTTGAAAAAGGTGGTATAGCCGGTATTGAACAAGCAGATTGGAAAAATATCATTGAGTTTGATGAATTTAAAAAAGAAACGGCAGAAAACCTTAATGAAGCAATGGAAGTCCTTAAAGATGAAGCTGCTACCGTCCGTGACGGATCAGTAGCGATAAACCTACCGGATAATACAGAAAAAGCATTTGACCTTACGAAGGAACCTATAGTAACTATTATATGGAGCAAAAACTCACTATTTAAAGATGGAGATAAATTCACCATTTCACAAGCTAATACTCTGTTTAAAGAGCTTGATAGTAAACAGCGTGAAGATAGGGAAAAAGAAGATTATAAAGGCTCTTGGTATGATAAAACGAAATTGAATATAGAGTATCAAAAAGAATGTGAAATAAGAACTTTTACAGGGCGACAAGATATTGGAGATGGTGACGGAAGTCTTATAGAACATATTAAGAGCTACGCTGAACATAACTTGAATGACCCTTATTTACAAAACTTTTTATCAGAAAAAGGAGAGCAACAAGAAGCTAACGCTTCATATCAATATATTTTAACCGAGTTTGTACCTTATCTTGAAATGCACGATACTTTAGGGAAACTTGAAATAGTTAATGCGGCAGCTTTAAATGAATTAAAATCATCTAAAGAAAATGACAATAATCAAGATATGGAAAGTAAAATATCTTATTATCAAGATACGAATAAATATATTGATACAATGAGAACAGAGCTAAACAACTCAAAAGAAGATTATAACTTTCCTGAAATTCCACGCCTTGAAAATTATCTAGTAGATAAAATTAATATGGAAGCATATAAAGAACAGGTAAGAGAAGAAATAAAGCTTGAAGTTCTTATGAACGGTATGACTGTTGATGAATACGCTAAGAATGGTTATGAAGCTCCACAAGAGCGTACATTTACGCTCTATCAATTAAAATCCGGTGAAGATAACCATTATAGAAGATTTATAAGCTATGAAATGTTAGATAAACAAGGAGAACAGCCGGATATAAAGAATTATGAAAATGTATATTCAGGTAAGATGGAGCAATCAGCAACATTAGAAAATATCTATCAAGAGTTTAATATCAATCGATCGGAAGATTTTAAAGGACATTCTCTTTCCATGAGTGACATTATAGTTGTTGAAGCAAACGGAGCATACACAGCAAATTATATTGATACTTTTGGATATGTTAATTGTCCTGATTTCGCTAAAGAACATCATTTAATATTACAGACAGAAACACTCGATAGTCTGAAATTTGATAATGATATTGACCTCGATAAAGAAAAAACAAGAGAGCAATTAGGCTTTAAAAATAACGAAAAACCATTACCTATAGCTGAACGTATGGCAGTTGCTAAAAAAGATTCTAAAGAGCGTATGGAAGCTTCAAAGGAAACGAAAAAGAATACAAGCATAGAAAGAGAGGAAAGATAATGTTTACCATAGAAGAAATTACTTTGATGAAAATGTATAGTGGTTTTAGACCTGAAAGAAAGCAAATACTTCAAAATCTCGAAAAGGTACTTCCTCATTTTACAGAAGTAGAAACGGAAATGAAAGAACTAACAGATGGAGTAGTAAGGAAACTTACAGCTATGAATGATAGAGCTTTTGAGGAACTAAATTTCAATTTAGCACTTGATGAAGAAGAAAACGTTTAACACCATGTAACTAAAGTGTTATAGTACTAAAATACTTGACATATTTATAAGGATTTTATATAATAATATTACAAGGTAGGCAACTACCAAAAGAGGAAACCCCTTGCCTAACAAGTAGGGATTATCAAAGAGGAAACCCCTTGCCTAACAAGTAGGGATCATCAAAGAGGAAACCCCTTGCCTAACAAGTAGGGATTAAAAGCGGTGGGGAAACAACCCCACCGTCTTTTTTATTGGGAGAGAAAACAGATGAAAATAAGATTATATAAAATTGACCTTGAATATATTAAATACCTTTTCTACAACTACGATAACAGGGTACAATACAATGAAACAAAAGGATTAGAATACAATCAAAATCGCCCTTATATTGGCGTTGTTTTAGATATAAACGGTATGCAGTACTTTGCTCCATTAGAACACCCTAGACCACAACATAAAGCTCTTAAAAGCAATCCTCACATCATAAAAATTAAAGATGGAATTTATGGCTTAATTGGACTTAATAACATGATACCAGTACATAAAGACCATTTAATAGACTTCGATATAAGCAAGGATAAAAATAAGGATATTTTAATCACTCAATTTATTTTTTGTCAAAATAAAATCCATACTATACAAGAAAAAGCATTGAAAATCTATGAAAGAAGAACGCTTAATCCTAATGCCTTTGAAGAAAAGGTATATTGTGATTTTAAGAGATTAGAAAAAGGATTAGTAGATTACTGTAGAGAAAACAATATAAAGCTTCCTGAAACATATCAAGAAGCTAAAAAGGAAAGCAAACCTCAAACCATAGCTGAACGTATGACAGCTGCCAAAGAAGCAGCCAAAGGACAAATAGCAGCTACTTCCGATAAAAAGAATACTCAAGAAAGATAACCGCCAATGGCGGTTTTTATTTGTAACTCGTTTTTTGTGCTGCAGCTCGATGCGGCCAAAGAAAAACGAGTTACATTACAATGTAACTCAAAAATCTGCTATTCCAGCACGTGTTTAGCACAGACTATTACTGTTCCAATAAATAATTAAAAATTCTTCCACCTAGAATTTTCTATAT
>JAVWHI010000017.1:0-15543 GCA_036640155.1 Oscillospiraceae bacterium
ACATTAAAGAGTGATTTAAGTACCAAATCCAGTACCACATATATCGCTTTATCACGAATCTTACTGCGGTTGTTTTTACAGCATTCGCCCAAATCAAGCCTGCAACAATTTTGAGAATCAGGTGTTGCAATGCAGACATAAACAGTTCCAATTGGTTTTTCTATTGTGCCACCATCAGGTCCTGCTATTCCTGTTATTCCAACGCCAATGTCAGCATTGCAAGCCTTCATAACGCCTGTTGCCATGGCGGTTGCGACCTGCTCACTTACAGCACCATATGTGTTTAAGATTTCTTCGTCGACATTTAGCATATCCTGTTTAATACTGTTAGCGTATGAAACAATGCCATAATCAAAAACTTCAGATGCACCAGGGATAGAGGTTATAAGTTGTGCGAGCATACCTCCCGTACAACTTTCAGCAGTAGCTATTTTTTTTCCTTGCTCACGCAGCGTATCTACCACTGACTTTACTAAAATTTGATTAGTCATGCTTTTTCTCCTTTTTTATATAAATCATACTTCCATTTTTATCGTTTTTATTTGTGTTTGCTCGACAGCTAAGTCAATAAGCTCACTAAAGTCGAAAAGTTCTTCTGACTTTTGTACATACTCAAGTGTCGGTCGGGTTTTAGGACGTTTTGGCGTAAAAACTGTACAACAATCCTCGTATGGTAAAATAGAGGTTTCAAAAGTGCCTATTTTGCGTGCAATATCAATTATATCAGATTTATCCATTCCAATCAATGGCCTAAAAACAGGAATATCACAAACAGTGTCGGTTGCTGCAATTGCGTAAACCGTTTGGCTTGCAACTTGTCCTAAACTTTCACCTGTAATTAAACAGTGCATGTCATTTTCTTTTGCAATTTTAAGTGCAATTTTCATCATTAACCTGCGCATAATAATCGTGAAAAGTTCTTCAGGGCAATTATCACGTATTGCTTCTTGCAACTTAGTAAATGGCACGCAATAAAAAGTCATATCCCCAGAGTATTTTGTGACTTTATCACACAGAGTTTCAACTTTTGCAAGCGCTCTATCGCTAGTGTACGGTGGGCTAATAAAGTGAATTGAACTAACTTTTAATCCACGTTTTGCCATCATGTACCCTGCGACTGGGCTATCTATTCCACCGGAAATAAGAAGTAGTGCTTCACCGCTTGAGCCAACAGGCATACCGCCGGCGCCCTTGTGAACTTTTGCATGAACATAAGCTGCAAAGTCCCTTATTTCAACTGTTACTGTTATTTCAGGATTATGAACATCTACCTTAAGATTTGGAAAAGCGTCCAATATCACATCACCAAGTTCTTGCTGTAGTTGAGGCGAATTATATGGAAACTTTTTATCTGAGCGTTTAGCAGCCACCTTAAAAGTTTTTGTGTGTGGCATTAAGTCACAAAGATATTCTACGGTATCTTTTTTTATAACGTCTAAATCTTTTTGTGTAACTAGTGAACGTGAAAACGTAGCAATACCGAACACCTTTTCAAGCTGCTTACAAGCCTCGTCAAGGTTTATATTTTCATCTAAAGGCGTTATATAAATTGTTGACTGTGCCTTTTTTATCTCAAATTTACCCAGTTTTTTTAGTCGCCATTTGATATTTTTAATAAGCACATCTTCAAAGGTGCTTCTGTTAAGACCTTTTAAAGCTATTTCCCCGTTTTTAACAAGTATAATTTCATTCATAATTGTCCTCCTTTTTATGCACTGGTGTGCAACGTAGTTAATGCTAGTTTTAAAGCATCGACCAGCGTTTTTAATTCTTGCGTTGTTGTTTTGTTTGAAAAGCTAATTCTAATAGCACTATCAATTCGATTGTTTTCAAATCCCATCGCTGTTAAGACGTGACTTTTTTTGCCTTTTGAACACGCTGAGCCACTTGAAACGAAGATGTTTAACTGCTCTAGAAAGTGTAAAAGCACTTCCGAACGAATTTGACCAACTGAAATATTTATAATATAAGGTGCACACTTATCAGTTGAATTAATTTTTATTTGCTCTATACTAGAAAGCTCTTCTAAAAAATATTCTTTAAGAAATAAAAACTTTTTAAAATTGTCGTCTATTAATTGCATGTTAGCGGCAACTGCTGCACCTAGTCCTGCAATTAAAGCAGTTGGCTCTGTACCCGGTCTTATTCCATTTTGCTGACCGCCACCGAATATCTGTGGCAAAAGTCGTGTGCCTTTTTTTATATAAAGAACTCCTATACCTTTTGGTGCGTAAATTTTATGTCCGCTGATTGTTAGTAAATCCACCTGTGTTTTACTTATTTTAAATGGTATTTTTAAAAACCCTTGTACAGCATCAATATGAATTTTTACATTAGGGTTGACCTCTTTTGCACTTTTAGCAATATCAAAAACCGGCAAAAGTAACCCTGTTTCGTTATTTACAAGCATCATAGAAATTAGTAGTGTGTTTTCATCTACTAATTTAAGAATATCTTCTTTAGTAATTTCTCCGTTTTTATTAGGCATAACATAACAAACTTCAAAACCCTGTTGCTCAAGTTTTTTCATAGCCTCAAGTACAGATGGATGTTCGATAGCAGTAGTAATGATTTTATTTCCTCTTCTTTTTAAGGCGTTTGCGATACCAATTACAGCAAGGTTGTTTGCTTCTGTTGCACCAGAAGTAAAAATTATTTCGTCTGTTTCACAGCCTAGTCCTGCCGCAATATTTTTTTTAGCCTCCAAAACGATTTTTTCAGCTTCAAATCCTTTTTTATGAAGTGAAGATGGATTACCATAATGATTTTCAAGTACATCTACCGTTTTATTTAACGCTTCCTTGCAAAGCATAGTTGTAGCACTGTTATCTAAATAAATTTCATTTCTCATTAAAATAGCACTTTCCTTGTTGAATTTGGACTTTTTCGTTTTTTTATAGCAATATCAATACGAATGCTACATTGATTATACTACAAACTTGTGAATTTTTCTAGAGCAGAGACAATAAAATCGGGAAATTTGGATATTTTTTATTATTGGTGGAAAAATAAATTCAAATATTTATAGCATTCAGGAGGGAAATCAATGAATTTTCATTTTAGCAAGCGAACATTTATCAGAATAATCAGTTTTTTCACTGCTACAATAGTAGTGCTTTTGTCATCATCAATAATCAGTTACAAAGAAGCAAAAAACACTGCGCAAACATTAGAATATAATTATCTAAAAAGTATCGATGATTTAACCAACTATGTTAATAGTATAAACAACACGCTAACAAAAACAGCGTACGCAAAATCCCCTGCCATGCTCTCATTTTTATCAACTAAAGTCTGGAGAGAGGCAGGTTTTGCAAAGGACTGTCTTAGTAATCTACCAATAGATTATCTTAATTTAAGTGGCACAAATAAACTTTTATCTCAAGTCGGCGATTACTGCGTTAGCATTTCAAAAAAGTTTGAGCGTGGCGGAACAATTACTGATGAAGAACATCAAAACATAAGTCAATTAAATGAATACTGCAAAAAAATGCTCGACGATTTAATCGTACTGTCTGATGCTGTGAAGTGTGGCAACATCAGTCTTAAAAAAGTTACAGGAAACGTCAATCATGATTTTGATAAACAAGCTCCAACTCAGGATATCAGTGAGGGATTTAAGGAAGACTCTGAAGGATTTACAACATATCCAAAACTTATTTATGATGGACCTTTTTCTGACCACCTATTAGAAAAAACTCCGCTTATGCTAAAAAACGCCAAAGAAGTTGACCAATCCACTGCAATAGAAAAAGCGTCAACTGCAACCTCAATTCCAAAAGAAACATTGCAAACCGGAAATGACGAAGATGGCAAAATGCCCTCTTACCGTTTTGTCTCAGAAGGTGTTGACGTTTGCGTTACTAAGCGTGGTGGGCTTTTAAGCTATATGCTAAAACAAAGAGAAGTCATTGATGCTAAACTTTCACCTGAAGAGGCGTTAATTAAAGCCGAAGAGTATATGAAAAGTCTAGGTATTGAGCAAGTTAAATCAACGTACTATGAAATTGCAAACAATATTATAACGATGAACTATGCCGCTACTCAAGGTGAAGCGGTTTTATACACTGACCTTATTAAGGTCGGTGTCGCAATGGATAACGGTGAAATTGTTTCATTTGATTCACGTGGATATATTACTAATCATCATACTCGTGAAAATATCACTCCAAAGTTAACTATAAAGCAAGCACAGGAGTATATTAACTCTAGTCTTATCATTGAAAGTACAGCACTGTGCATTATACCCTCAGATTCTTTAGAAGAAAAATTGTGCTACGAATTTAAATGCACTGCGCAAGACAAAAATAATGTTATAGTCTATGTTAATGCACAAAGTGGTATAGAAGAACAAATATTAATTTTACTCATTTCAGAAAATGGAACACTTAGTATGTAAAAAGATTTGATTTTGCTCTTTGTTTTTGATATAATTAAAAAAACATCATTGAGAGGACGTTGGTTATGATAGAATACAAATTTGATACTCAACTGCTAATTGAGGGCAAAAATCTTTCAGAAGACGAAATAAACGATTATATTAAAAAAAATTTCAAGGGTGATTGTTTGATAGCATTTGGTGACGAGGAATTAATTAAACTTCACTTTCACACAAACACACCATGGGAAGTCTTAGAATACTGTGCATCGCTCGGTGATATACACGATATCGTTTTAGAAAATATGCAGCGTCAAGCTGACGGACTAAAAGGATAAAAAGATGGTAGGCACGCTTAAAGTGTCTACCATCTTTTTTTCTTTTAGTTAATATAAACAGTGTATTATCTAGCATTACCCACAAAAAATATTCCAATTGCACCAGAACCAGTGTGCAGTCCTATAATAGGGTCGGAATAACGAATAACACAATTTTTAATTCGTAATCTTTTTTTAATAAGCTGTGCTAATTCTTTTGCATCGTTTTCACAATTAGCATGACAAATATATACCATCTTACATTCTTGGGGATCCATCATTTTTTCTAAATGATCAACAAGTGCGTTAAGTCCAGCTTTTCTTCCTCGAACTTTTTGCGTTATTTCCGGCAGCCCATTATTCATAACGTGTAGCAGTGGCTTTATTTGCAAAATTGACCCTGCAATTGCACTGGTAAACGAAAGTCTTCCTCCACGATTGATGTAAAAGAGGTCGTCAAGTAAAAACTCGTGACAAATTTTAAATTTAAACTTTTGTAAATATTCATATACTTCATCAATCGTCTTTCCTTCATCACGCAATTTAACAGCATAATCCACGATTAAGCCCTCACCGCACGAGGCACACAAAGTATCAATAGCACGTATTTTTTGCTCTGGATATTGCTCTTGAAGGTCTACTAAAAAATGTTCAACCGTGTTGAATGTTCCACTTAAACCCGATGAAAATCCCAAATATAATATATCTTTATGTTCACTTGCAAGCGCCTTGAACATTGGAGCATATTCACCATAAGGAGGCAACGAAGTTGTCATTTGTCTTTTTTCTTTTAGTTGTTTAAAAAAAACCGAACAGTCTCCTTTGAGCCACTGCTCATGTCCGCAATATTCAGTGCCATCGACAAAATACGAAAGCGAAATGATTTTTATGTCTTTCTTCTTAATTTGTTCTAACGAAAGGTTAGACGTGGAATCAGTTACAATTTCAAAGCTCATATAATACCCTTTCACGTAGCGTTGCATAATTTATTTTAATGATTAAGAAACAGATGTTGCTTTTCACCCTTTTGTATACTATAATATAAATGCACAATTAAATCAACGGTCATATTGGCAATATAAGAGGTATAATATACACATTGTGCGATTATGTTGCTTTAAAGAGGAAATATAATGGAAAGTTCACAATCCGTAATAAACAGTTCAAAAATTGATAGACGTATCCGTCGAACTAAAGAGGCGATAAGCTCGGCTTTTTTGCAACTTCTCAAGGAAAAAGACATTGCAAAAATAACTGTTAAAGAGCTATGCGAAAAAGCGGATATTAATCGCAAAACGTTTTATACATATTATAGTAATGCGTCGTCAGTACTTACTGAAATTGAAAATGATATAATTAAACAGTTTAAAGATAGTGTTACATCCATTAAAACGAGAAAAGCGATACTTGACATTGCAGATATTTTTGTTTGCATTGAGGGGCTTTTAAATATTCACTTAAAGTTTATTAATCAGCTCGTTCGTGCGGATGCACTAAGCTCATTACAAAACAAAATCAAAACAACAATTAAAGAGGCTATTTTTGAAGTCATGTTAAATGACAATCAGTATAACAACAAAATTTTAAGCTTAACTCTTGAATACATTGTTTCCGGTGTAGTGTCGATATATATTAACTGGTTTTATTCAAAAGACACTATTGCCTTAAGTGAACTTTCAAAGCTTGCCAATCAATTTGTCTTTTCAAACACACAAATAGCATTAGCCTTTTCACAAAGCAAATAATCACGCATATTTAGTATAAAACAGAATTGAAGTTAATATACATTAATACAGGAATTTAGGGGGAGATTATTTTGAAAAAAAAAGCAGTGGCAATTTTACTTTTATTTATTGTAACATTCAGCTTAACATCATGTTCAAAAAACTCAAAGGATTTTAAATCGATTAAAGATGCACAAACTGCACTTTTAAATGCGCAAAGTGCTAAAATCGTTGCAACCTCAGTACAGTCGACATCTGATGGAACAAGCGAAAAATATACTCTTGAGGCAACTTACATGGTGGCAAGCGATGGCTTGATAAAATATTGTGCAACACAAACTGATAGTGGTGGAAAAGTAGTTTCAGTAGAATATAACGACGGTAATGTTTTTGATCGATGGATTATTGGAATGGGTTGGAAAAGCGTTGACCCAATCAGTGAAGACTTCGTAACTTTTAGTCGCAAAAAGCCTTTTCCTCTTCTTGAGATTATGACACAACCGATTGACGAAAAAGAAATTGATAAAATAAGTCGTGCTTCAACTGATAGTATCACCTCCTACTCGTTAAGCTTAAACATTCAAAAGCAAAAAGATGATATGAAAGCTGATGGTTTCCAAGAGGCGGAATTTACACAACTTTTAGAGTCGTCAAAAAATATTTTAGTAGATGCTAACAAAATCATGTGCGGCAGTACAGATACTGTAAAAGTTAAAGACACCGAATCAGGAAGTGAAACAACTTCAGTAATTACAACGTCAGTTAGTGAAGTTAATAACATAAAAGAAGTAGTAAAACCACAAATGCCAAATTAAGCAATAAAAAGCCCCAACAATATCGATTTTAACCGATGTTGTTGGGGAAAATTCTTTTAATGTAAATTTTATTACAAATCTTAAAGTTTTGCAATAAAAAGCTTTATTTTTATTGGAATTAATGATAAGATAGAATAAACTATTTATTTATGTTAGCTTCACTATTTTTTATCAAGTTTAGTAGCGATGAAGTAAATAACGGGTAATCCTTTTGAAGTGTTTGTGTTGAAACAAAAATTTTGTTTTTCTCATTGTTCTTATTAGAATAAACATCTTCAACAATAACACGACAATTTGCCTCACAAACAGCCATAGTAGCGAGTGCTTTTGCAGTTGCTACAACTTGCGGTATTGTGAACAGTGTTTGCTCGTTTTTTGGGTTTGCGTTGTACAAAACACGAAAAGCTCTATACACAGCAAGGTTTAAAAATGTTGAAATCTCGTTAGTTAATTCTTTATTACCAATGCCTTGTAACATATCAAAAACAATATTAAGTGAATTTGATATCAGTTTCTTATTAAGTACCGGCAAAATGCTACCCTTTAACATGTTTTCTTTTCCCATTGAATCCGGCTCTGGAATATCCTCAACTACAAGCCTTACTCCGGTTCTTTCGGGCGAACGACCTAATAAAAAGTCACAAGATACGTTGTAATAATCCGCAGTCTTTACAACAAACTCAAGTCCACATTCTCTGATACCCTTTTCGTAATGCGATAATAACGCTTGAGAAACCCCTAAATCAGATGCTACTTCTTTTTGACTTACTCCACGCTCCTTTCTTAGAAGCGTTAGTATTCTTGGAAAATCAGAATTCATAATGAATACTCCTCCTAAAACAGTTAACGTAAAGTAAATTATAATATAAAACATACATTTTGTAAAGTCTCTTTTGACGAAAATTTATTTTTTTGTCGTTTTTCATCAAATTAATCACGAATAATGAGTAAACATGCAGAATTTAATAGAAATTTAAATAAAGAATGGAGAAAAAAATGAGAACATACCGAATTTATCTTATCCGACATGGCATAATAAAATCAAATATAGATGGTAGATACGTTGGAGTTACCGACGAGGAGTTATGTGAAGTTGGAAAAACTCATCTTTTAAAGCTACTTGAAAATAATGAATATCCGAATGTAGGTAAAGTTTATTCTAGCTCTTTAAAGAGGTGCCTGCAAACAGCAAATATTATTTACCCACAAATGCCGGTACACGCTCTTGATGGGTTAAAAGAATATAATTTTGGCGAATTTGAAAACAAAACCATTTCTGAACTTTTGCACAATGAAAAGTATATTAATTTATTGAAAACAATTTTAAGCAAAGTAATAGTAAAGAGCCTGTGATAAGTATGTACAACGATGATGGCTCGGAAAAAATGGAGAGTTTTAACTATCGTGTTTACTCAGCATTAGATTTCATAATTAAAGATATGATGAAAGAAAAAATTTCCGATGCGGCGGTTATCACGCACGGTGGCGTTATAATGACTCTTTTAGGCTTGTGTGGCATTCCTAAACGCAAGGCTTCTGATTGGGTAACAAAAAGCGGTGAGGGCTATACTTTAGTTTGCAATGCCTCACTTTGGGCAAATACAGCTCAAGTGGAAGTGTTTTCTCCAGTTCCATATAAAAAAGATTAGAGGTAAAATGCAATGGATAAAGGACTAATTCACATTTATACCGGCGATGGAAAAGGAAAAACTTCAGCAGCTCTTGGTGTAATTATGCGAGCATATGGCGTTGGTTACAACATTTTATTTGCTCAATTTTTAAAAGGACAAGACACGGGTGAGCTTACTACTTTAAAAACTTTAGGCATTGACGTGCTAAGAACAGAGTCTGTCAAAAAATTTATACCGGATATGAATGAATCCGAAAAAAAAAGTTGTGCTAACGCACACAAAATATGTTATAATAATGTTAAGCGTCTAGTATCCGAAAAAGATTACGATATGCTTATCTTAGATGAAGTTATTCCAGCGATTAATCTAGGTTTAATTGATTTAACAGATTTCTTGAATTTTCTTCAAAATAAGCCTTTGCACACAGAAGTCATTTTAACCGGAAGAGATGCCCCAAAAGCACTTATGCAAATGGCAGATTATATAACGGATATGCACTGCATAGCACACCCATATAATGATAAAGGTTTACCTGCACGAAAAGGAATCGAATATTAAAGTGTATACTCAAAAGGAGAATACTTTTGAAATTTAAGAAAATTAGAAAATATGTCAATGCAGCTGCTAAAAGTAAACTCGCAAATAATTGGGCTGCTAGCGTATATTTATTTATTATAGTATTGCTTGCAGATTTATTTTTTATAATTATTACACAAGTACTGATTGCTTTTAGTGGAATAAATGTTTTAAATCAGTCTTTTCGTACCGATATAACTAACTTGTCTTTTTGCATTATGCTTTGTTTATTTTTAATAAGTCGTCTTATTGTATCTCCACTCTCACTAGGATATAAAACATGGACAATGAGACTTGGAAATGTTGACGAACAATACTCGCAGCTAATCACAATTATCACATATTTTAAAGATTTTAAGATATATGTACGAGCTATGTGCTTAAAGATTGCTATTGCTTTTAAGGTACTAGTAACTTTTATTATTTTTTTACTTCCTGCATTTGTAATGAATATTATCATTCGGGTTTTATGGAATAACCCAAATCAAGTGCTTGATTACATGTTTTTTGTTTTCACATTTTTAGCCCTGGCACTTTTAATATTGGGTGCTATCTTAGCTACAATTTGGTGCATAAATTTTTTTATGACCGAATACCTTTTCATACGCTTTAACGATATTAAAATTAATAAAGCTTTTAAATGCTCAAAAAAACTTATTGAAAATAGAAAAAAAGAAGTGATACTTCTTTTTATAATTAATTTACCAAGACTAATATGCTGCATATTTATTGTGCCTATGTTTTTTTTAGTTCCATATATGAAGAAAATGTATGCTGAATATGCTTTAGGTGTCATTAACGAACAGTATGACTATATAACCAATGAAATAAATAAATCTAATAAAACGAGGTCGTAATTATGTCAAACTTAAAAGATGCAAAAAGAATAGTTATTAAGGTGGGAACGTCCACGCTTACTCACAAAACCGGATTATTGAATTTAAGAAGAATCGAACAACTTGTCACTGTCCTATCCGATTTAAAAAACGCTGGTAAAGAAATAATACTTGTAACTTCAGGTGCTATTGGCGTTGGAGTTGGTAAATTAGGACTTTCACAAAAGCCTAACGACACGCCTACTAAACAAGCGTGTGCAGCTTTAGGTCAGAGCGAACTGATGTATGTATATGATAAGTATTTTTCCGAACATAATCACAATGCAGCCCAAATTCTTTTAACACGAGATATTATCGAAGATGAACAAAGAAAATCAAACGTTATTAACACATTTGATAAATTATTAGAACATGGCATTATTCCAATAGTCAACGAAAACGACTCCGTTTCTGTGGAAGAAATTGAGTTTGGCGATAATGACACACTCTCAGCAATAGTTGCAAAGTTATCACACGCTGAACTTCTAATTATTATGACTGATATTGATGGGCTTTATGATAAAGACCCTCATAAAAATAAGGACGCAAAACTAATAAGTCGTGTTGATGTTATTGACGACTACATACTTTCACTAGCAGGAGAAAAAGGCTCATCTTTAGGCACAGGTGGCATGATTACAAAAATTCAAGCAGCGCAATTGTCAGTAAGTGCAGGCATTCCGATGATGATTATTAACGGTGAATATCCAAAGCATTTATATAAACTATATGATGGCGAGCAAGTTGGTACTATTTTTGAAGTTTAAAATAATCAAGATGTACTGTCTTGAAAAAGGGGAACGAATATGAGTTACATAGAAAATTTAGCTATTGGTGCAAAGTCAGCAGCTAGCGATATTGCTCTGATAAATCAAAGCGAAAAAACCGAGCTACTTCTAGCAATCTGTGAAAAATTAATTGAGCAAACAGATTATATTTTATCGCAAAACAAATTGGATTTGGAACTAGCACTTTCAAATGGAATTGCTGTACCAATGATAGATAGGCTCACACTCACAAGCAAACGAATTGTGGCAATATGTGAATCTGTCAAAAAAGTCATAGCACTAAAAGACCCTATTGGCGAAGTTATTGAAGGCTTTACAAGACCAAATGGTCTTGAGATTATTAAAAAACGAGTGCCGCTTGGCATTATTGGCATTATTTACGAATCTCGACCTAATGTGACGGTTGATGCGGCAGTTTTGTGCTTAAAAGCCTCAAACGCTGTTATTTTGCGTGGCGGTAAGGAAGCAATTAATTCTAACAAGGCTTTAGTTCATGCTATGAAAGATGCTTTAAAATCTGTTGGAATGAACGAAAATGCAATTTCATTAGTAGAAGATACTTCTCGGCAAACCGCCCAGGAAATGATGCAACTAAACGAATATATTGATGTGCTTATACCACGAGGTGGTGCAGGACTTATAAGTTCAGTTGTAAAAAATGCGACCATTCCGGTTATACAAACCGGTGTCGGAAACTGCCACATTTATGTTGACGAATTTGCGGACTTGCAAAAAGGTGTTGATATAGTGTATAATGCTAAGGTAAGCCGTCCGTCTGTTTGCAATGCTTGTGAAAACCTCTTAGTACATAAATCAGTAGCAGATGACTTTCTGCCACTCATGAAAAAAGAATTTGACAAGAAAAACGTTAAGATTTTTGGCTGTGAAAAAACAAGAGAAATTCTTGGAAATAGCGTTTTCTTAGCAACTGACGAAGACTATAAAACCGAATTTCTAGACTTGATAATTTCTATAAAAGTTGTAGATGACATTGATAGTGCCATAAAGCATATCGCAAAGTTTTCCACTAAACATTCAGAAGCTATTATAACCGAAGACTTAACAAACGCAAAGATGTTCACTGATAAAGTTGATGCGGCAGCAGTTTATGTTAATGCCTCGACAAGATTCACAGATGGTGAAGAATTTGGCTATGGGGCTGAAATAGGAATATCCACACAAAAACTCCACGCAAGAGGCCCTATGGGTTTAAAAGAACTAACATCAATTAAATATATAATTTTAGGCAATGGACAGATAAGATAGAAAGGAAATAGCTATGAACAAAGACAAGAGTAACGAATTAAATGCTTTGCTAAACCAAATTAACCAAAACATAAGCGATGATGTTCTTGAAGGTGAGCTTGATTCAAAATTTGATGAAGTTGTTGCAAATGATGAACAATCACGCCCAATGATGGTTAGTGAAGAGGAAAAAGAAACACTCGATGAGCATTTTGGCAAAGGCGACTTTGATCCGGAAGTTAAGCAAAAACCTAAAAAACACCGTGTAAACTTTTTCGGGCGTTCCTCGGTCATAATGACTGTAGGAATTATTACTGTCATATTTTTCATTATTGGATTGGTTTTTTCAGTAGTGAAAACTGTTAGTTGGTCAAGCGACTTAATTAATGACACCAAACTTAAAGAAGAGCTTGCAACGTACGTTTTCCCGTCTGTAGTAATTGATATTCCTGAATTTACAGAAGTTAAAAATCTTGATAATTCTGCTGTACTTTTATCCGCTGTTTGGAAACTTATTATCGATGAACAAGATAAAACAAAATATGTTCAGGATGAATTTTCAAATATTCACGTCCCTCAGCTTGATATCGAACTTTATATTCGCAAGTTTTTTGGACCTAATGTAAAAGTTGAGCATCGTAGTGTAGGAGATGCAACTTTCCCGATTGATTACATTCCTGAAGAACAAGCATATGTTTTCCAATCATCACCTCAATACCTATCATACATGCCAAAGATTTCAAAGATAAGCAAGGATAAAGATATTTACACGCTTAATGTTGAGTATTTATTGCCAAGTCCACTTTGGCATTTAGATAAGTCTAACAAGAACACAAGAACTGATAAAACTATGATTTACAAGGTGAAAAAGCTCGACAAAAAAGAGGGCTATCAACTTTTATCCGTTATATCACCTAATTCAGGCTTACCATCATCTTCGCAAGCAACTTCAAGTACTATTAGTGAAACTTCAAGCAGTGAGTCTCAAACCAGCAGCTTAGAATCTCAAACAAGCAGTGATTCTTCAGACTCAAGTGCATCATAACCAAACTTTATTTTAGGAGAGATTTATTATGTCAAACCCAATAGTAACCATTGAAATGGAAATAGGAAACAAAATAGAAATTGAACTTTACCCGGAAATTGCACCAAATACAGTCGCTAACTTTATTTCTTTAGTGCAAAAAGGATTTTACGACAAAACAATATTTCATAGAGTTATACCAGGCTTTATGATACAAGGTGGCGACCCACAAGGTACTGGAATGGGTGGACCTGGCTATAGCATTAAAGGCGAATTTTCTGCAAATAAATTCACTAACACGTTACTTCACACAACCGGTGTTATTTCAATGGCACGTGCCGCTTCTCCAAACAGTGCCGGCTCGCAGTTTTTCATTATGGCAGATGATGCACCGTTTTTAGACGGACAATATGCTGCATTTGGCAAAGTTATCTCAGGATTAGACGAAGTACAAAGAATTGTTAATGTCAAACGCAATCCTGCTGACAAGCCGATACAAAATGAAGTTATGATTAAGGTTACTGTAGACACTTTTGGCAATGACTATCCTATGCCGGTAAAAGCATAACCATTTAAACAATATCATTTGCATCATACTCAATTTCTTGACCACTACAAATATCTTGTTGCTGTAAATAGCCTTCAAGATTAGCAACAGTAATCGATAGAAAGTTAATTAATGTTTCTGTTTGCTTTTTTGTAAGGTTTTGCGACAAGTAAAGCGATAATGCCGCAGCAGCTCCAACAATGTCACTAGCAGATGAACAAACACATGTTGGCTTTTGCTTTTTCTGCTGCAATGGCGTATTTTTTGTATCAGTACCGATAGAAACCGCCTCCATCGAATTAATTTTGCAACTACAAAATAATTGTTTTGATTGTCACGGTATATATCCGGCAATATAATTAGTAAAACGTGTGTTGATTCATTTCAACAGAATGGAGTTAAATCATGGCAGTTTTAGTTACAGGCGGAACGGGATATATAGGTTCACACACTTGTGTCGAACTTTTAGCTCAAAATGAAGATGTTATTATTCTTGATAATTTGAGTAATTCAAAAGTTGAAGTCTTAGAAAAAATAGAAAAAATTAGTGGTAAAAGACCAAAGTTTTATAAAGCCGACTTGCTAGATGCCATTCAGGTTGACAAAATTTTTGCAGAAAATGAAATTGACACAGTAATTCATTTTGCAGGATTAAAAGCTGTAGGCGAAAGCGTTCAAAAACCATTGATGTACTATCACAACAATATTACCGGTACTTTAATATTATGCGAAACAATGCTCAAGCATAACGTTAAAAATATAGTCTTTAGTTCCTCTGCTACAGTTTATGGCTGTCCGCAATATGTTCCAATTGATGAAAACCACCCTCTTTCAACTACAAACCCATATGGCTCAACAAAATTAATGTTAGAACAAATTTTAACTGATATCAATAAGTCAAATGGTAATTTTAACGTTGCACTGTTAAGATATTTCAACCCTATTGGCGCACATTCTTCAGGTCTTATCGGAGAAGATCCAAATGGGATTCCAAATAATCTTGTACCATATATTGCTCAAGTAGCTGTAGGCAAGTTGCCAGCTGTTAACGTTTTTGGTGACGATTATGATACGCCGGACGGAACTGGTGTGCGTGATTATATCCATGTTGTTGACTTAGCTGTAGGTCACATAAAAGCTCTTAATAAAGTCAGAAAAGACGATGGCGTTTTTATTTACAACCTTGGCACTGGTAATGGCTACTCTGTTTTAGATATTATTCACGCATATGAAAAAGCTGCAAAAAAGACAATTCCCTATAAAATAACGCCACGTCGTGCCGGTGACATAGCACAGTGTTATGCCAATCCGCAAAAAGCATTTGACGAACTTGGCTTTAAAGCAGAATTTGGAATTGATAAAATGTGCGAGGACTCTTGGAACTTTACACAAAATAATTAATAGCCTTAGTTAATAGTTAAATTAAATATTATCAAATATATGCGAGTAAAAAGCAAGTGGCACAATTAAATTTGTCACTTGCTTTTTTATATTTTTTGATTTTCTTTATTTATAGCTCTCTTACTGTGAATAGTTTGTAAACAAACAAATAAGGATAATTGAAATAGTTACAAAACGGTTGCAAATTTATCGCAAAGCCGGTATAATAAAAATACGTTGTTA
>JAVWHI010000018.1:0-14598 GCA_036640155.1 Oscillospiraceae bacterium
GTGCTAAAGGAAGAAAACAATTAACTTACTAATTGTTTCACGTTTTTATTGATAACCAATCATTTCTACTATAACCGATTATATTTTAGCTAAAGGAGTTTTTACATGCTCCTTTGTTTTGTTGTGTTCTTGTAGAAGTAAATAAATTATAAGGACCACTCATTTTGGAGGGGTCTTTGTTTTTTATCGGAAAAAACTAAGATATTGGTGGTGGCAAAAAAACATAAAACACGTGCTGTTTTATGTTTGTTATTATATGAGAAATTTTGTTTCTTTAAAGCTTAATAAGGAATTTAAGAGAACTTATTATCAAGGTAAATTCAAAGCAAATCCACTTGTTGTCACCTATGTTGTAAAAAATAAACTCGGGATTAACCGTGTTGGCTTTACTACATCAAAAAAAATCGGTAATGCGGTAAAAAGAAATAGAGCAAGAAGAATACTGCGAGTTGCTTATTTAAATGCAATCTCAACTTTTGACCTTTGTGGGTATGATTTTGTTTTCCTTGCTCGAGATAAAACGCCAGCCTCTTCTGCTAAAAAGTTAGAACCTATTATTAAAAAACATATTTCCCTTATTTTATTACCTAATAATCAAAAAAAATCATGAAAACTATATTTTTATTTTTAATTCGTTGTTATCAAAAATTTATTTCCCCTTTGTTTCTACCTAGGTGTAGGTTTACTCCAACGTGTTCTTCTTATGCTATTTTAGCGCTAGAAAAACATGGACTATTTAAGGGAAGTTATCTTGCGATAAAAAGAATTATTAGGTGTAACCCTTTTTCTAAAGGTGGAGCTGATCCAGTACCGGAAAAATTCCATTTTTAATAACTATGATATTTATGTCTTTGGTTTTTAAATTGTAAAATTAAACATATGAAAGGAAATATATAATGGGCATATTAGGAACTCCTTTAGGATATGTAATGTGGGCGATTAACGCTGTAGTTAATAATTACGGTTTGTCGCTTGTACTTTTCATTATTCTTACTAAAGTTTTGCTTTTTCCAATAACGATTAAGCAACAAAAAACTTCGGCTAAAACTATGTCAGTTCAGCCAAAACTGAAAGCGTTGCAAAAAAAATACGGAAATAATAAAGAAAAATACCAAGAAGAAATGATGAAACTCTATGAGGAGGAAGGCATTAACCCTATGGGCGGATGTTTCCCTATGATAATTCAGTTTCTACTTCTTTTTGGAGTTATAGATGTAATTTATAAACCTATGCAGCATTTACTTCACATTCCTAAAGATATTATTGCTTCTGCTACTTCCTTTCTAGGAACTGTTTCTTCAGCAGTAGAGGTTGATATTATTACAGCTGTTCAAACTGGATCAAAAGATTTTGGTGGCATTTTCTCTGCCGAAATGCTTGACCAAATCAAAAACTTTAATATGAATTTCTTAGGCTTTAATATGGGTGATATCCCGCAAAAGGTTATGGGAATGCTTGTTATTATTCCAATTTTGTCCGGTATTACGGCGTTTTTATCCTCTTGGATATCTATGCGCCAACAATCAAATATGGGTCAGCAAGTTAACGGTATGTTAAAAGGTATGATGTTCTTTATGCCACTTATGTCCGTTTGGATTGCATTTACGCTACCTGCTGGCGTTGGACTTTATTGGATTATTTCCAATGTATTTTCCATAATACAAATTTTAATCATGAATAAAGTTTACTCACCAGATAAAATGGCCGATATGAACGATAAAAACAAAGAAAAAAATAAAGAGAAACTCAAAAAACGGCGAGAAAAAATGCAAAAATACAACGAAGTTATGGCACAAAAAGGTCTTGAGCCAAAATATAAATCTGTTCCTACTGTAGAGGAAGATGAAAACTCACCAGATGCTTTATCTAAAAAAGAGGCCGAAAAACGTAAAATTGCAATAGCACGCAAAAAATTAGCTGAGAAATATGGAGATGATTTTAATGCCGAATAAAAGTGAAGTAACAACACAGGCTCAGACAGTAGAACAAGCAATCATTTTAGCATTAGCTGAGCTTGAAGTAAAAGAAGAGCAATGCAACATTGAAATTTTAGAGCAGCCGAAAAAAGGATTTTTTGGCAAAGTTAAATCAGATGCAGTTGTTAGAGTTTGCCTTAAAACAGAGGAAAAAGAAAAAGACGAAGTTTCAAGTAATCAGTCAAAAGCCGCTAAAGCACTTGAATATCTTAAAGATATCACTCGTGCATTAGAACTTAATAACCTTACTTTTGAGCTTGTTGAAACTGATACTGATGCAACGATATCAATTAACGGTGATGAAGTGGGAACGCTAATAGGTCACCACGGTGAAACACTAGATGCACTTCAATATCTTGTTACCCTTTCTACTAACCAAGGTGCAGGAGATTATTATAGAATTTCTATAAATGGCGGTAAATATAGAGAAAAAAGAGAAAAAACTCTACAAGAACTTGCGTTAAGAATAGCTGACCGTGTCAAGAAAACAGGAAAATCTCAAATGCTTGAACCAATGAACCCTTATGAAAGAAGAATTATTCACTCCGTAGTTTCAGAAATTCAAGGTTTAAGTTCAAAATCAAAGGGCGATGACACAAACAGAATAGTTGTCATTTTATCAGAAACACAAAGTCCGATGACACCTAACAACAATAAAAAACCTACTCCTAGGATACAGGAAAAACCAGAAAGAACTATGGAAGAAATTTTAAAAAATGATTTTAAAAATAAAGAAAAATCAGCAGACCTTTATTCTAAAATCGAATTCTAATAAATGATTTTAACACCAGTATAGGAGTCGATTAGTCGGCTCCTTTTTGTGGGTTTTTATTTGAAAGGAGCATTTTATGGCAAAAACTATTGCTGCTATTGCAACACCTCTTGCTGTCGGAGGAATTTCAGTTATCAGAATTTCCGGAGACGATGCTATTTCTACTGCCGAGAAAGTCTTTAAGTCGGCTAGTGGTGTCTTACTTTCACAAAAGCCAGGATATACTGCGAGTTTCGGACATGTTTATAATGGAAATACAATAATAGATACTTCAGTAGCTGTTGTTTTTCGTGCGCCAAAAAGTTACACTGGTGAAGATGTTGTTGAGATTTCTTGCCACGGAGGCGTTTTTATTACACGAGAAGTCTTAAGAATTATTACTCAGTCCGGTGCTGTTTTAGCCCAACCAGGTGAATTTAGCAAAAGAGCTTTCATTAATGGAAAACTTTCGCTCACTCAAGCTGAAGCTGTTATAGACGTTATTAATTCGCAAAACTCTCAAGCGTTAAAAGCAGCACAATCACAGCTTGATGGGGCATTATATAAAAACATAATCAGTATTAAAGACGAAATGATAACAATTGCCGGACATTTAACAGCGTGGATAGACTTTCCTGAAGAAGATGTTCCGGAAATTGAAAACGCTAAACTTCTTTCCTCATTAATAAATGCACAAGAAGAACTAGAAAAGCTTTTACAAACATTTGATGTGGGGCAGATTATAAAAAATGGCGTTTTAACCGCCATTGTCGGCAAACCAAATGTTGGTAAATCAACACTTATGAATCGCCTTTCAGGTTATGATAAGAGCATTGTTACAAAAATACCCGGAACAACTCGTGATGTTGTTGAAGAAACTATTAACCTAGGCGATGTAGTTTTAAACCTTTGCGATACTGCCGGAATCCACAAAACTGAAGATATCGTCGAACAATTCGGCGTACAAAAGTCATATGAAAAAATTAAGTCTGCTAGCCTTATTTTGGCGGTCTTTGATAATTCACTGCCGCTAACCGAGGAAGATAAACTAATCATTAATGCTATAGGTGACACTTTAGCAATTGCTGTCTTAAATAAGTCGGATTTACCAAATAAAATCGACACAGAGTATATTAAAGCGGCGTTTAAACACATTGTTTATATTTCTGCTCAAAAAGATGAAAATGTGCAGTGCCTTAACGACATGATTTGTAATATATTAAATATATCAGATATTGATTTATCTAGTGGAATGATTGCAACAGAAAGACAAAGAGCAGCAGCACTTTCTGCAAAAGGTTATATAAAAGAAAGTATACTAGCTCTTAAAAGCTCAGTTACTCTTGATGCTATAACCGTTTTAATAGAATTAGCAATAGATGCACTTTTAGAATTAAGTGGTGAGCGTGTTAGTGAAGAAATTGTAAACAATGTTTTTTCACAGTTTTGTGTCGGTAAATAGAAAATATAATGAGTGGCAAATTTTATTGCCGCAAGGCTAGAGGAGGTTTTTATGAGTTATTATATGGGCAAACTTGACGTTGCTATTATAGGTGCCGGTCATGCAGGAGTTGAAGCGGCTCTAGCTTGCGCAAGACTTGGTGTTAAAACCGGAGTTTTCACCTTGTCTTTAGATTCAATTGCAAATATGCCATGCAATCCCTCTATAGGAGGAACTGCAAAGGGACATTTAGTTCGTGAAATAGATGCACTAGGTGGAGAGATGGGTAAAGCCGCAGATAAGACTTTTTTACAAAGTCGTATGCTTAATATGGGTAAAGGCCCTGCTGTTCACAGTCTTCGTGTACAAAGTGACCGTAAAGCCTACCACACTTATATGAAATCTGTTATGGAACATCAAGAAAACTTGTTTATTAAGCAAGATGAAATTGTTGATATAACTGTTGTAGATGGTAACTTAACGCAGATTCACACTAGATTAGGTGGAATTTATGACGTTACATGTGCTATTATTTGTAGCGGAACTTATCAAAATGGTATGATTCATGTTGGAGAGCTATCATATTCAAGCGGACCTGATGGAATTTCAGCTTCAAAAGGATTAACAGATTCTCTTTCTAATTATGTTACAATACGTCGGTTTAAAACAGGAACGCCGGCTAGAATACACAGAAGAAGTATTGATTTTTCAAAACTATCCCAGCAACCAGGTGACGAGATTATAACGCCTTTTTCATTCGAAACAGATTATAAGCTTGAAAACAAAATAGTTTGTCACATGGGATACACTAATGAAAACACCCACAAAATCATTATGGATAACCTTTACCGGTCACCTATATATAGTGGACGTATTGATGGTATAGGTCCTAGATATTGTCCGAGCTTAGAAGACAAAGTTGTTCGCTTTTCTGATAAACCACGCCATCAGCTTTTTGTTGAGCCTATGGGTGAAGATACTGATGAAATGTACATGCAGGGAATGTCCTCTTCTTTACCAGAAGACGTGCAACTCGCTTTCATTCGCTCAATAGTTGGATTTGAAAACGCACAAATTATGAGAAACGCATATGCGATTGAGTATGATTGTTGTGACCCTCAAGAACTTTCACCCACTCTTGAATTTAAGGCGATTAAAGGACTTTTCGGTGCCGGTCAATTTAATGGCACGTCCGGTTACGAAGAAGCAGCTGCACAAGGCATGATAGCAGGTATAAATGCAGCTCACAAAGTTTTAAATAAGCCTCCTTTCATTTTAGATAGAGCTAGTTCTTACATTGGTACACTTATTGACGACTTAGTTGTAAAGGGCTGTTCGGATCCTTATAGAATGATGACTTCAAGAAGTGAGTACCGTTTACTATTACGTCAAGATAATGCGGATAAACGTCTTACACCGTTTGGGTTTTTATTAGGACTTATATCTAAAGAAAGATACGATAAATTTCTTTTAAAGCAAGAAGCGGTTGAAGAAGAAATAGCCCGTCTTAAAAAGCTTGTTATTGTGCCGAGTGATGAACTAAACGAGCTTTTTGTTTCACGTGAAACAGCACCGATTGTCAGTGGAGTTCGTGCTATTGAATTAATAAGAAGACCTCAAATTGGGTATTATGATCTTGCTCCATATGATTTGCAAAGAAAACCTATAAGTCGTGATATTTGCGAACAAGTTGAAATAGAAATTAAGTACGAAGGTTATATTAAAAAGCAAGTTTCACAAATTAAAGACATGAGAAAACTCGAAAAGAAACTTTTGCCGGAAGATCAAGATTATTCTGGTATTAATGGGTTAAGCCTCGAGGCGAGGGAAAAATTAAACAAAGTAAAACCATTAAATATAGGACAAGCCTCAAGGATTTCCGGAGTAAGTCCTGCTGATATTTCAGTTTTACTTATTTGGTTGACACAAACAAGTCGGGGTAATAACAATGATTAATAAAGAATATTTAAAACAGGTGTCAAGTTTATATGGGTTTGAGTTAAACAGTTCGCAGCTTGATAAACTTGACATTTACGCCAGTTTGCTTGTAAAGTGGAATGAATCAGTTAATTTGACTTCCATAACACAGCCAGACGAAATTGTACTGAAGCATTTTTTAGATAGCTTTTTGTTGCTTGATAATTCTCTTATTAATTCGGGTGCTACTATTATAGATGTTGGAACGGGAGCAGGGTTTCCGTCTGTGCCATCACTAATATTAAAAAGCGACTTGCAGGTTACTTTACTCGATAGCTTAAACAAAAGAATTAATTTTTTAAAACAGTTAGTTTTAGATACCGAGCTTGAAAAGCAGGTAAACTTTGTTCATGCTAGGGCAGAGGACGCAGGTAAAAATCCGCTCTACCGAGAAAAATTTGATATTGCTACTGCACGAGCTGTTGCACATTTAAGAGAATTAAGTGAGTATTGTTTACCATTTGTAAAAGTTGGCGGCTACTTTTTGGCCTTAAAAGGTTTTGATATAGAACAAGAACTAGAAGAGTCACTTGCGGCGATAACAAAACTTGGCGGTAAAGTTGTTTGTGTAAAGAAGTACGAACTGCCAAACAATAATAAACGTGCTATAGTTACTATAAAAAAGATTTCGCAAATTTCGACAAAATATCCTAGAATACCTTCAAAAATCAAAAAAGAACCCTTATGTTGACATTCTATTTGTTGAAAAACAATGTATTTTAGCAGAAGTTGTAGATGGAAATATATGGCATATTACTCCCTCATGTGGTATTATATAACTACGGACAAGATATATAATACCACATGAATTTTTTTATGGAAAATTAACTCTAGTTAAAACCTCACGATTGATTGAAGGGAGTATAGATATGCTTAATTTTATGGAAAAGGTAGTTAATAAAGTTGTAATGATTGACATTGATAGCATTGTGCCAAATCCTTCACAACCTAGAACTTATTTTAATCAAGATGATATCGTGTTATTAGCTGCAAGTATAAAGGAAAATGGATTGTTGCAACCAATTACAGTGCGAAAAAGTCTTGAAGGTAAATATGAACTTATTTCCGGTGAAAGACGACTACGTGCGATTATACATAATGAAAATGAAAAAGCACCATGTATTATAATCGATTCTACTAGTAGGCAGTCGGCGGTCTTTGCACTTTTAGAAAACATTCAAAGAAGTGACTTGAATTATTTTGAAGAGGCAGTTGCTTATAAAAACCTTTTAACAGAGTGGGGGATAACACAACAAGAAGTAGCTAGCCGTCTAGGTGTTGCGCAGTCGACAGTTGCAAATAAAATTAGACTGCTTAAGTATAGTAGCGAGCAGCAAAATGTCCTTATCGACAATATGTTTAATGAGCGACAATCACGAGCAGTGTTAAAACTCGCCGATAGACTTGATTTTAAAACACAAGTCGAGTTTATAGCAAAGAGTAACTACAATGTTAAACAAACTGAAAAATTCGTTGAAAAGCTTTTGATTCCTAAAAAAACTAAAGGCAAAAACTTTCCTATTATAAAGGACGCCAGAATATTTATTAACACGATTAACAAAGCGTTGGCGGTAATGAATAAAGCAGGCGTTAATGCGACAACAAAAAAAGTTGAAACAGATGAATACATTGAGTTTGTCGTTAAAATCCCCAGAGCAATTTGATTTCAAAGCATTAGCTTTTGAAATAAACCATTCCCCTTTAAGCCATTGCGTATAAACCCCCTAGCCGGATTAGTCTACCGGCTAGGGGGTTTATTGCGTTTATATTACGCTACAATTGTTTCACGTGAAACATTCCTCGTGTTATTAGAGCGAGTTTGCGAAAACATCTTTACTTTGAGGTGATTTTGAGGTACAATAAAGACATAACAAAAAGATGGAGGGAAACGAGTGGGAAAAATCATTGCAGTGACAAACCAAAAAGGTGGAGTTGGCAAAACTACATCGACAGTTAATGTTGCCTCGATACTTGGAGTCAAAAAGAAGAAAACACTTTTAATTGACATAGACCCGCAAGGAAACGCAACAAGTGGTGTGGGAATTAATAAGCGACAAATCGAAAAGTCGTCATATGAGCTGTTAATTGGGTTTGCAAAGCCATCGGAAGTCATTATTAAAACTCAATTTGAGAATTTGGATATTATTCCATCCAACATACAACTTGCTGGAGCTGAAATAGAGCTAATAGAGGCACAAAACAGAGTAAATTGCTTGAAAAAGGCGATAATTGAACTCAAAGACGTATATGATTACATATTAATTGATTGTCCGCCATCATTAGGACTTATTACTCTGAATGCACTTAATTGCTGTGATACGATGCTAATTCCAATTCAATGTGAATATTATGCCCTAGAAGGACTTTCACAGCTCATGGCGACTGTACGACAAGTGAAAAAACTTTATAACCCTACAATTGATATTGAAGGCGTTTTATTAACAATGTTCGATGGAAGACTTAACTTGACAAATCAAGTTGTACAGGAAGTTAAAAAATATTATGGCGACAAGGTGTATAAAACAACGATTCCACGAAATGTTCGTCTATCAGAGGCTCCTAGTTTTGGACAGCCTATTTACTATTACGATAGGGCGTCGACTGGAACAAAGGATTTGGTTGAAGAAATGCTACAGCAAGCTGAAAACGCAAAGAAAAATAAAAATTAAACTATATCATTTACATTTTAATGCTTTTGTAAATGATATAAGAATAGAGGTGTAAAATGGCGGTAAAAAAGGGACTAGGTAAAGGATTGGATTCGCTTTTTTTAGATAACAGTACAAAAATCGAAAGTTCCGGTGCTGAACTTGTTAGAATAACAGATATAGAGCCAAATAGAAACCAGCCACGAAAAGATTTTGACGAGAATGCGTTAATGCAGCTAGCGGATTCAATAAGAGAACATGGATTAATCCAGCCGATTCTAGTAAGACCATTAAACCAGGGAGGGTATCAAATCATTGCCGGTGAACGCCGTTGGAGAGCGTGCCGAATGGTAGGAATTACTCAAGTTCCGGTGAATATTAAGGATTTTGATGATGTTGAAGCGATGGAAATTGCTTTAATTGAAAACTTGCAGCGTGAAGACTTAAATGTTATGGAAGAAGCGTTTGGATATCAAGAATTAATGGAAAGCTACAATATGACACAAGATGAAGTGTCAAAAAGCGTTGGAAAGTCACGCTCTGCTGTTGCTAACTGCCTAAGACTTCTTAATCTTCCAGACGAAGTTGTAACGATGCTAAGAGATGGAAAACTTTCAGCAGGTCACGCAAGAGCGTTATTAGCACTCGAAAGTGAAGAAAAGATAATTGAATTTGCTCAAAACGTCGTGAAAAAGCAGTGGACGGTCCGTGATACAGAAAGTGCAGTTAAGCTAGCAAATAAAGCTATAACTGAAAAACCAAAGCCAATTAAACTACGAGACAGCTTTTTTGATGAGATAGAGTTGTCACTTAAAGATGAAATAGGACGAGTAGTAAAAGTAAAAGAGAAAAAAGAAAAAGGGATTCTGGAAATCGAATTTTATGATAAGGACGATTTAAAGGAAATAGTTAAAAAACTCTCTAAATAACGTTAAAACGAAAGGGAAAATAGATATATGCTTGATATAAAATTTGTAAGAGAAAATCCTGAAGTGGTAAAAGAAAACATTAAAAAGAAGTTCCAAGATAAAAAAATAGCACTTGTTGATGAAGTAATTGCGTTAGACGTAGAATGTCGCAAAACGATATCACAAGCAGATGAACTCAGAGGAAACAGAAACAAAATATCAAAAGATATTGGTGGACTAATGGCAAAAGGGGAAGTTGAAAAAGCACAACAGGCAAAAACCCTAGTTGCACAACAAGCCGAAAAATTAAAGGACTTAGAGCTAATAGAAACACAGCTACAAGAAAAAATTAAGACAATAATGATGACTTTGCCTAATATAATCGACCCATCTGTTCCAATAGGTAAAGATGATAGCCAAAATGTTGAAATAGAAAGGTTTGGGGAGCCGGTTACACCTGATTTTCCTGTACCATATCACGCTGAAATTATGGAAAAATTGGGCGGTCTTGACTTGGATAGCGCTCGTAAAGTCGCAGGAAATGGATTTTACTATTTGATGGGTGATATAGCTCGCTTGCATTCGGCAGTAATTTCATATGCACGTGATTTTATGATTGATAAGGGATTTACTTACTGCATACCACCGTATATGATTAGAAGCAATGTAGTAACAGGAGTTATGAGCTTTGCCGAAATGGACGCCATGATGTATAAAATCGAGGGCGAGGATCTCTACCTCATAGGAACTAGCGAACATTCTATGATTGGTAAATTTATTGACACGGTAATTGATGCCCAGAGCCTACCGCAGACACTAACAAGCTATTCACCATGCTTTAGAAAAGAAAAAGGTGCGCATGGATTAGAAGAGCGTGGAGTTTATAGAATACACCAGTTTGAAAAGCAGGAAATGGTCGTAGTATGTAAACCCGAGGATAGTAAAGAGTGGTTTGATAAGCTATGGTCATACACGGTTGAGCTTTTTAGAACACTTGATATCCCGGTTAGAACGATTGAGTGCTGTTCAGGAGACTTAGCAGATCTTAAGGTGAAGTCCATTGATGTTGAAGCGTGGTCGCCAAGACAACAAAAATACTTCGAAGTTGGAAGTTGTTCAAATTTAGGAGATGCACAAGCAAGACGGTTAAAAATACGTGTTAATGATAACAAAAACAGGTATTTTGCACATACCTTGAATAATACTGTAGTTGCACCACCACGAATGTTAATTGCATTTTTAGAAAACAACTTAAATGAAGACGGATCTGTTAATATACCAGTCGCTTTACGCCCATATATGGGAAATAAAGATATAATAAGATAAAAATAACAACCAGTATATTCAAAAAAGATATACTGGTTGTTGGTAATTAGAAAGGTGAAACAATGGAAAGACTAGATTATTGCTACTATCAAGATGCACAAATGAGGTTTTACGATTGCGATAATAAAGCAAACGCAAGAATATCATCTGTAATGAAATATATTGCTGATATCGCTGGACTTGATTATAAAGAAAAGGGGTATTCTCATGAATGGCTTTGGGAAAATGGATATGTTTTTTTACTCTCAAAAGTCAGTCTTAGAATAAATAAAATACCAAAGTCTGAAGAGAAAATTGTGATTGAAACGTGGGAAAAAGGAACAAAAGGTCCTCTTTTTTACCGGGATATAAACATTTATTCACAAGAGGGAGAAAAACTTGTGGAAGCTTCTACTGCTTGGATTTTAGCAAATCCAGTGTCTAGAAAAATACTACGTCCTGAAGAGTTTAGTGGTAAAACTCATGAACACCCTGAAAAAGCAGCACAAGTTTTAGAAGTGGGAAAAATCAAAAATGATTGCGATTTAATTTTTAGGGGAATAAGAAAAATTGTTTATTCAGATATCGATGCTAACAATCACGTTTATAATGCTGTTTACGCAGACATTGCGTGTGATTTTTTGCCGCATGAAATTATGGATAAAGAAGTAACCGACTTTAGGATTAATTTTAAGCATGAAGCAGTTTTAGATGATGAAATTTCAATGTTTTATTCTAAAAACGGTGACACAGTGTATGTTTATGGTGAAGTAAACGAGGAAATCTGTTTTGAATGCGAATTTTATATTAAGTAGACTTTTTTTGAAAAAACTATTGAAAAAAGACTGTTTAATTGGTATAATAGTCAGTAATACATTTTTGTGTGACAAACTAGTTTATTGAGGCTTAAACCAGTTTAATTAAATAAAAGAAAGGATGTTGAAGTGAATGCTACAAACGGATTATCAAAAAAAGTTTATTAAAGAGGGGTTAACATTTGATGATGTTTTGCTTATACCTGCTAAATCAGATGTTTTACCAAATGATGTTTGTGTAAAGACAAGACTAGCTAAAGAAATTTACTTAAATACTCCATTTATTACAGCAGCAATGGATACAGTAACAGAATCAAGAATGGCAATTGCAGCAGCAAGGGAAGGCGGCATTGGAATTATCCATAAAAATATGAGTATCGAGGCACAGGCGGAAGAAGTCGATAAAGTTAAACGTTCTGAAAATGGCGTTATTGTAAATCCTTTTTCACTTTCTCCGGAAAACTTTGTGTACGATGCAGATGAACTTATGGGAAAATACAAAATATCTGGTGTGCCGATTGTCGAGGGAACGAAACTTGTCGGAATTATTACAAATAGAGATATGCGTTTTTTAAAGGATTTTAACATAAAAATAAAAGAAGTAATGACAAAAGATAAACTTGTCACTGCACCTATTACGACGACGTTAGAACAAGCTCAAGCTATTTTATGTAAACATAAAATAGAAAAACTACCGCTTGTAGATAATGAGGGTAACTTAAAAGGGTTAATTACAATTAAAGATATCGAAAAAGCAGTTCAATATCCTAATTCAGCAAGGGATACAAAAGGAAGACTTCTTTGCGGTGCAGCTATTGGAGTTACAAAAGATGTTTTAGAAAGAGCTAAAGCTCTTGTTGACTCGCAAGTCGATGTTTTGGTTTTAGATTCGGCTCATGGACATAGCCAAGGCATTATGGAATGCGTTAAAAAAGTTAAAGCTGCATTCCCGGAGGTTGCTTTAATTGCCGGAAACGTTGCAACCGCAGAAGCGACTGAAGACTTAATTAAAGCCGGAGCAGATGCTGTTAAAGTCGGAATAGGACCTGGCTCTATTTGTACTACACGTGTAGTTGCAGGAATAGGAGTACCACAAATCACAGCTATATTTGATGCTTCTGTTATTGGTGCAAAATATAACATTCCAATTATTGCAGACGGTGGTATTAAGTATTCCGGTGATATAGTAAAAGCACTAGCAGCAGGCGGTAGCACAGTTATGTTAGGCTCTTTACTTGCAGGATGTGAAGAATCACCAAGCGATAGCGAAATATATCAAGGTAGACAGTTTAAAGTTTATCGTGGTATGGGAAGTCTAGGAGCTATGGCACACGGAAGTAAAGATAGATATTTCCAAGAAAATAATAAGAAGCTTGTACCTGAAGGCGTTGAAGGTAGAGTGCCTTATAAAGGTATGCTATCAGATACAATATACCAACTTATGGGCGGAATCAAATCAGGTATGGGTTATTGTGGATGTCATACAATAGAAGATTTACACAGCAAAGCACAATTTATTAGAATTACAGGCGCTGGCTTGAAAGAGAGTCACCCTCACGATATTTATATTACAAAGGAAGCACCAAACTACTCGGTTGCACCTTAACCATTATAACCCACTGTACATTATCGGTAATAATATACAGTGGGTTAATGATTGCCGTAAAATATAAAAAGTCGAGGCTAAGTAAATAGCCTCGACAGAACAGAAAATTTATTAAAGCGAACAGATTAAACTCTGTTTCAAGAAAAAGAAGTTTTGTTGTGAAAACACTAATTGCATTAACACATACAAAGATATATGCTTTAATAAAAAATCCTGAGGGACGTTGTAACGTGCAAACGCTTATTTGAGTTACAACATTAGTATTATAGCCGGGCAAGAAGTTATTATTACAGGAAAATAAAACCAAACAAAAAAGAGCGGTAAAAGTAAACGCATATTATACACAATAATATGTATAAATACATGAAAATAAATAGGTTATGTGAAAATGCAAAAAAATATTTTAACTGTAATAAGGTGAGCGACCTCTTATAAAGTCAAGAATTGTAGAGATTACATATAATAATAAGGTGACTTTGTGCTAAGTTAGCGAATTAAACAAATATACATAAAAATGAATAAATATACAGAAAAAGCTTGCATTCTGAAAAAAACAGTGTATAATAAAAATAACGAAACTTTATAAAAAGTTAAAATACGGAGGAAAACATAATGAATAATCAAAAATTTAAAAAAGTTGTTTTGGCATATTCGGGAGGCCTTGATACATCTATCATCATTCCGTGGCTTAAAGAAAACTATGGTTGTGAGGTTATAGCAGTAGCTGGTGACGTAGGACAAGAAGCAGAACTAGAGGGTCTAGAAGAAAAGGCACTAAAAACAGGAGCATCTAAACTATATATTGAAGACTTACAGCAAGAATTTGTAGAAGACTTTATTTTCCCGACATTAAAAGCCGGAGCAGTTTATGAAAACAAATATTTGTTAGGAACGTCGTTTGCACGTCCTGTTATAGCAAAAAGAATTGTAGAGATTGCAAAACAAGAAGGAGCAGACGCAATTTGTCATGGCTGCACAGGAAAAGGAAACGACCAAGTGCGTTTTGAATTAACAATAAAGGCTTTCGCACCTGAAATGGCTATTATTGCACCGTGGCGTATTTGGGACATTAAGTCAAGAGACGAAGAAATTGATTATGCAGTTAAAAAGAATATACCTCTTAAAATAACAAGAGAAACTAGTTACTCAAAGGATAAAAACCTTTGGCACC
>JAVWHI010000019.1:0-6817 GCA_036640155.1 Oscillospiraceae bacterium
AACAAGAATAATAAACAAAAACATTTAATTTTGCAGCGTGACAAACAAGTGCGAAAAGGAGTTTTGGAAATGGAAGAATTAGCATTAAAGTATGGTTGTAACCCTAATCAAAAACCAGCTAGAATTTTCATGAAGGAAGAGGCACTTCCGATAACGGTATTAAACGGTAAACCGGGATATATAAATTTTATGGATGCGCTAAACAGTTGGCAATTAGTTAGTGAGCTTAAAAGAGCAACAGGGTTGCCGGCTGCCGCATCGTTTAAGCATGTAAGTCCTGCCGGTGCAGCGGTTGCATCAGAGCTATCAGACACATTAAAAAAGATATATTTTGTAGACGATTTGGAATTATCACCACTAGCAAGTGCGTATGCTATGGCAAGAGGTGCAGATAGAATGTCTTCGTACGGGGATTTTATAGCACTATCTGACGTTTGCGATAAACAAACAGCAACTCTTATTGCACGAGAAGTTTCTGATGGAATAATTGCACCGGGGTATACTGACGAGGCACTTACAATCTTAAAAAGCAAACGTAAAGGCACATATAACATTGTAAAAATGGACGAAAACTACAAGCCTAATCCTATTGAGCATAAGGACGTTTTTGGAATAACGTTTGAGCAGGGCAGAAATGAACTATTAATAAACGAACAACTTTTAAGTGAGAGACCGACAGCTAATAAAAACATCACAGAAGACGCAAAAAGAGATTTAGTTATAGCGTTAATTACTTTGAAGTACACGCAGTCAAATTCAGTTTGCTATGTTAAAAACGGACAAGCAATAGGAATAGGTGCAGGTCAACAATCACGTATTCACTGTACAAGACTAGCAGGCAACAAAGCGGATATATGGTGGTTAAGACAGCACCCAAAAACATTAGGTTTGCAGTTTAAGTCAACTGTAGGTAGACCTAACCGTGATAATGCGATTGATGTTTATATTTCAGAGGATTACATGGACGTTTTGGCAGATGGAATTTGGGAAGAGTTTTTTGAAGTTAAGCCTGAAATTCTAACTAGAGAAGAAAAAAAAGAATGGATTGCACAGCTTGATGGAGTTTCACTAGGCTCTGACGCATTTTTCCCATTTGGCGATAATATAGACAGAGCGCACCGCAGTGGGGTAGAGTTTATTGCACAACCGGGTGGATCAATTCGTGACGACAATGTAATTGAAGCTTGCGACAAATATGGTATTGCAATGGCGTTTTCAAAAATCAGATTATTTCACCATTAATATAGCGGACGTAATTAACGTAAAAAAATCCAGTTATAGTTTTAGATATGAAATAAAAAAGATAAGTTAAAGGGTGGAAAAAGGATATTATGAATGTTTTAGTTGTTGGCTCCGGCGCAAGAGAACACGCAATAATAAAAAAACTTGCACAAAGTCCACGTGTAAAGAAACTTTATGCAGCACCTGGTAACGGTGGAATTGCTGACCAGGCAGAGTGTATAAGTGAATTAAAAGCAACTGATATTGATGGAATTGTAAACTTTACAAAAAACAATCAAATTGATTTTGTTGTTGTTGCACCGGACGACCCGCTTGTTTTAGGTATGGTTGACACTTTGAATGCAAATGGAATTAAGACGTTTGGCCCTAATAAAGCAGCAGCAGCAATTGAAGGAAGCAAGGTCTTTTCAAAAGAGCTTATGAAAAAGTACAATATCCCGACTGCCGAATATGTAGCGTTTTCCGATGCACAAGAAGCTGTCGAGTACGTAAAAAAACAAAACACTTTCCCTACTGTTATTAAAGCGGACGGGTTAGCACTAGGAAAAGGCGTTATTATTGCCGAGAACTTTGATGAGGCTGTTAAAGGAATCGAGTCAATAATGAACGACAAGATTTTTGGTGAAAGCGGAAACAATATTGTAATCGAAGAGTTTTTAAGAGGCCCAGAAATTTCTGTTTTATCATTTTGCGATTCTAAAACAATAGTCCCGATGGTATCAGCTATGGATCACAAGAGAGCGTTTGATGGCGATAATGGACCTAATACAGGTGGAATGGGAGCGATTGTACCAAATCCTTTTTATACACCTGAGGTTTCGCAAATTTGTATGGAGAAAATTTTCATACCAACAATGGAAGCTATGAATAAAGAAGGAAGACCATTTAAAGGTTGCATTTTCTTTGGGCTTATGGTTACTGCAAAAGGGCCAAAAGTAATTGAATATAACTGCCGTTTTGGAGACCCTGAAACGCAAGTAGTATTGCCACTTTTGAAAAACGATTTACTTGATGTGTTTGAAGCTGTATATGACGAGCGACTGAGTGAAATCGATGTAGAATTTGAAAGAAAAGCGGCGGCGTGCGTAGTTATGGCAAGCGGCGGCTATCCAAAGCAATATTCTACAGGATATAAAATTTCAGGACTTGACGAACATGGGCAAGCAAAAAATGTACAGGTGTATCATGCAGGAACTAAACTGATGGATGATGGTGAATATGTCACTTCAGGAGGAAGAGTTTTAGGAGTGACTTCGGTAGCCTCAACTTTAAAGGATGCACTACAAATATCATATTCAACGCTAAAAACTATTCACTTTGAAAATGCACAATATAGAAAAGACATTGGTGGAAAAGTATTTTAAACTTACCCGGTTTTAACATTAAAAGTCGCTGTACTCTTAACTTAGAGTACAGCGACTTATTTTTATATCAGTATATTTTCAAGACATTGTAAGTCATCTGCAATAACGGTTGCTTTTTCAAGTGCATTTTTATCACCGTATCCATATAAAACGCCAACGCAGTCAATCCCGGACTTTATAGCACCTTCTGCATCATATTTTGTATCGCCCACTAAAACAACACTAGATTTGTCGGTGACTTCTAGTTTTTCAAGGCACATATCGATTATTTCGCTCTTAGAGAGCCGATTATTTTGCAAAATATTGCCACCAACAAAGTCAAAACAATCAGAAATTCCAATACGCTCTAAAACACGCACGGCATAAATTTGAGGTTTTGCTGTTGCAAGTCCGATTTTCTTACCGGCGTTTTTTGCCTTTCTTATTAGCTGAGGAATACCCTCATAAGTTTTATATTCAAAAAGTCCGGTTGTTCCATAATATTCACGGTAATATTCTAAAGTTAAGTTTAATTTATCGCCTTCTAAGTGGTATACGTCTTTTAGAGTATCTTGAATCCCAGGACCTATGGCACGGTAAAGTTTGCTTGTGTCAGTTTCCACAATGCCGATTTTACCCAGTGCATAAAGAAAACCGTTAAAAATTCCTGGGTGCGACTGTATAATTGTACCGTCTAAATCCCATAATATTGTATCATAAGTTTTTTTGTTCATCTTGTTTCCTCGTTTTTATTTAAAAATATTTTGTAATATAATTAAGGATAGTGAAAAATGTGTCAAATAAAAAAGGCTTTAAAGTTTTTATGATATCATTCGTAGTAAGCTTAATAATACTAGGGTCAATGTTTTTTGTATTTTTATTATATATGAAAGTTTCTATTGCCGACACACCTAAAAATGACGTCCCATATAAATCAAGTTATAAACCACAGGAGAGTGAAAATCTTTCCGTTTTGGTTATTGGATGTGAAGACAAAAGCAAACTTCCAACATTTTTTCACATTATCAGATATGATGCGGTTAATTCAGCGATTTACCCTATTGCGCTTTCTCCGCAAACACTATGCACAATTGATAAAAAGGAGCAAACCTTATCACAAGCATACGACTACTATGGAGTTGACGGAGGCGTTAGAGGATGTGAGAATTTGTTTTCTTGTGAGATTTCAAAATATTTGCGTGTTGACATATCGCAGATAGAAGACATAATAAGTTTTTTGGGCGGTGTCGATTATGAAGTTATAAAAAAAACGACGTATAAGGAAAGGACAATTGATGCCGGAAACCAACTACTTGACGGTAGACGATTTGCTACATTTATGTTTGCAAATGAAAAAGTTCCAGTTGCACAGTCAGACCTATTACAGAGTCTTTTTAGGAGCAAGTTCAACAAGACTTTGCTTGCAAGCTATGACACGTTTATAAAGAAAATATTTGCGTGTAATGATACTGATTTATGCGAGTATGATATCATGACACGCAAAACAGGATTTACACATAGTCTTCTAGAGGAAACGCTGCTTATGAAATCCATTGAAACTAGTGGGGATTACGACGAAAGTGAAACAAAACTAGTTTTAAATCAAAGCAGTATTGATACGGTAGCGGCTATCTTAGCAGATTAAAATAAGTCTTTGGCTATTAATCCTGGAATGACATGTTTGCATATATCTTTTTCATTTTTTCATTAGGATAGTGCGTGTCAAAAAATTCCCAGACAGAACTTGTCGGTGCATCACCGAGTATTCTCATTTCCCACCGTTTGACAGCAAGACCAGACATCACTGTGTTAAACACCATGAAGACTAGCAAAACCCAGGTTAATATCTTCCCGACTTTATTAGGTATTTTAGAAATGCCATTTACCATAAGTGGATAAATCCATCTAACCCAGACGATTGCTAATATACCCCAAAACAATGAATATAGTAAACTGACTCTGCCAAAAATGTTGACAGTAAATTCAGAGTAATCCCATGAAAGCGAGCCGAATGCGGACTGCTGTACGAATGAACATATATATTCTACAATTGTTCCTATTACAGTGCCGGCTAAAAGAATCCAAAAGTCTCTTCGTTTTCTCATCCAATTTAGACCTAATACCATTGCCAAAGCACCAAATCCATAAACTAAATTAAATGGACCATAAATAAGTCCAACTCTACTTTCAAATTTATGGTGAACAACAACACACCATATTGTTTCCACAACTACACCTAGAAAACACCCAACAAAAAATATCCAAAACAGCTTATAAAAGTTGCACCCTTTTGCAAAATGATTTTCTCGTTTTTGTCTTTCTTCTATTTCATCAATGTTAGGAAATTTAAATTTCATATCTGTTTTCCTTTCTTCGAGCAAGCCCGTTTCATCACGCCAAAATAAGTTAAAAACAAACTTTATAACTATCATTATAACACTATTTAGCAAATTAAGCAACAAAAAATGAGTGCAAATATCTTTTTGCTGCAATATAAGAAGTAAGATAAAATGCGTTTTAGGGTAAAATTAGTTTTTTTATTGACAAAGTGTAGCTAAAATGATATAATATCTACTAGTTGATATAATATCAACAAGTAGAATAAAACTGAATATTTAGCATGGGGAGCTTGTAAGCAGGCTGAGAGGAAGTAATCTAACTTCGACCCTTTTACCTGATTTGGATAATGCCAACGTAGGGATTTTTGCTTGCAAGCTTTTAGCAGGAAACCTCGTTTGATGTTTCCTGCTTTTTTGTTCTGCTGTTTTACTAAACAGCTTTCGCCATTAGCTTGCTACATGTGACGAGAGAAAAAATTTACTTGTAGCAAAGAAAGAGGCTTTTATGAAATTCACATCAACGAAAAAAATCACAATTGCAGCAATTTTGATTGCTCTGGGTGTCATTTGTTCCCCACTATCTATTAACGTAGGTTTTGCAAAATGTTTTCCGATCCAGCATTTAGTCAATGTGCTTGCAGGAGTTATGTTCGGACCATTATATGCAGTTATAATGGCATTTGCTACATCCCTTATACGTGTACTTATGGGAATGGGAACATTGTTGGCGTTCCCTGGAAGTATGGTAGGAGCATTGTGCTGTGGGCTTTTATATAAATACACTCATAGACTTTGGGCGGCTTACTTAGGTGAAATTATTGGCACAGGAGTTTTAGGTGCATTAGTAGCGTTTCCGGTTGCAGCGTTTGTTATGGGAAAAGAAGTTGCGTTATTTGGATTCGTTTTACCTTTTTCAGCAAGTACAGTAGTTGGTGCAACACTCAGTGTTGTTCTAATAAAAAGCTTATCAAAAACGCATGTATTAGATGGTATATTAAAGCCAAAAATTAAAGCTTAAGTTTTTTAAAAAAAGTAAAAGTCGGCACAAGTTTACACTTGTGCCGACTTTATTTTTATCATTTTTTGTGCGTTTTTATACCAACTAATTGGTATAAAGCTTTTTAGATTATACGTCTAAGAAACCAGCACGAGGAACAACATGGAATGCATCAGCAATAACTTGTAGTTGTTTGTCAGTAATTGATTGAAGTATTGGGAAATTAGCAACATGCATATAAATGTCAGCTGCTTTTTCAACAGTTTCAATTAAACCGAAAGCTTCGTCGATATCTTTTCCTGTTCCAAAGATACCATGTGCTGCCCAAACAACAAGTCTAAATTCTTTCATTTTTTCTGCTGTTGCTCTACCTATTTCAGGATTACCGCAAAGCATCCAAGGCAAAACGCTTACACCATCAGCAAAAACAACCATACACTCTGTTTCCATCTGCCAAAGAGTTCTTGTAAACTCTCTTTCGTCTAAAGAATGGATAAAAGTCATAGCAACAGTGTTTACTGGATGTGCATGCATAATAACTCTATGGTTAGGGTCGATTTTTAGTCTTTCTATGTGTGACATAAAGTGTGCAGAAATCTCACTAGTAGGTCTGCCATCATTTTCGTGTCCCCATAAAATGTTAAAGCTTTTACCGTCGTTTGCAACTCTTATAATACCCATATTATTAGCAGGGTCAGTTATAATATTTCTAAAATATTTTCCTGTTCCAGTAACTATAAAGATTTTACCAATAAGAGCAGAAGCATCAAAGTCCATTTCAACATGTCTTTGACAGTTTTCAATGTCAATATACTGTGCAACTTCGTCTTCTTCTAGCATAACGCTAACGTTTCCGCCGTTTCTTTCGTCCCAGCCCATTCTGTACATATTGTCTG
>JAVWHI010000019.1:6827-10420 GCA_036640155.1 Oscillospiraceae bacterium
CGAAAGGTGCTTCTAAAATATTTTTCACTTAAAAAATCTCCATACCTATTAAATTTTAGTGTGTTTTATTGAAATGTTAATGAAATTACATCATTGAGCGATATAATTTTACAATTTCAGTTGCTGGAGCGTCTTTTGGATTTCCGCCAGCACAAGCATCAGCAACAGCAGAATCAGCAAGAGCTAGTAAATCTTCTTCTTTAACGCCAACTTCGCTTAATGTTTTAGGGATTTTAACGTCTTGTGAAAGTTGTTTAACAGCGTCGATTGCAGCTTTTCTATATTGTTCTTGTGTCATATCATCAACGTTTGCAACGCCCATTGCACGTGCAATTTCTCTGTATTTCTCGCCTGTAGCATCAGCATTATATTCCATAACTGTTGGCAAAATAATAGCATTTGCAACGCCATGTGGTGTGTCATAAAATGCACCTAGTGGGTGAGCCATAGCATGAACTATTCCTAGACCAACGTTGCTAAATCCCATTCCTGCAACATATTGACCCAAAGCCATATCTTCACGGCCTTTAGGGTCGTTTTCAACAGCTAGTCTTAATGAACGTGAAATAATTTCGATAGCTTTTAGATGAAGAGTATCAGTTAACTCCCAAGCGCCTTTAGTGATATAACCTTCAATTGCATGAGTTAAAGCATCCATACCAGTAGCAGCAGTTAAGCCACGTGGCATTGATGACATCATATCAGGGTCAACAATAGCAACAACAGGGATATCATGTGGGTCTACACAAACGAATTTGCGTTTTTTCTCTTCGTCAGTAATAACATAGTTAATAGTTACTTCAGCAGCAGTACCAGCTGTAGTAGCGATTGCGATTATTGGAACTGATTTATTTTTTGTATCTGCAACGCCTTCAAGACTTCTAACGTCTGCAAATTCAGGGTTGTTAATAATCATTCCAATTCCTTTTGCAGTATCAATTGGTGAGCCTCCGCCGATAGCAACTAGCATATCTGCGTTTGCTTTTTTATAAGCAGCAACACCGTTTTGAACTGTTGTGATTGATGGGTTTGCTTTTACGTCATCATATACTTCATAAGAAATGTTTGCGCCATCAAGTAAATCAGTAATTTTTGAAGCAACATTAAATTTAACTAAATCCTTATCAGTAACTATAAGAACTTTTTTAGCACCTCTTGCATTAATTTCTGTTACAACCTCATTAATTGCACCTTTACCTAAATAGCTTGTTTCGTTTAGAATCATTCTGTTTGACATATGGAACACGCTCCTTCAATTAAATAATATTTATGTATTTGCTATATACTTTATCCCAATCCTCCGATTGAGTTGGCTTATAAGTTTTGAGCTGCGTGCTATTAGCAACTATTTCTTTAGCGGCTTCAATACCACTAATTTGATTTAGTGATATAAATTGTACGACAGCATTTCCCATTGTAGTAGCCTCAATTGGACCGGCTTTTACAGTAACGTTGCAGGCATCTGCTGCAAGCTTACATAGGAGCCTGTCTTGTATTCCGCCACCAACCATGTGAATTACATTATACTTTTTGCCTGTTATATCTTCAAGAGTTTTAAGCGTATGTCTATACTTCATTGCTAGACTTTGATATATACATTTCATAACTTCACCGACAGTTTCCGGGACAATTTGATTTGTATTTGCACAAAACTCTCTAATTTTTTGTGGCAAGTCGCCTGGAAGTTCAAACGACGGGTGGTCAGGGTTTATAAAGCTCTCAAATGGATTTTGTTTAAGATTATTAATAGCCTCTATAGCTGCTTGTTCAAGCTGAGCAAAAGAGAAATCTTTTCCTTGACGTTTCCACTCTCTTTTTGACTCTTGAATAAGCCATAAGCCAATTATGTTTTTAAGAAATGTTATTGAATTGTAGCCACTTTCATTAGTAAAATCAGCATTAACTGTTGTTTTATTTATGATAGGACTTTCAAGTTCAGTTCCGAATAAATTCCATGTTCCGCAGCTTATGTAAACAACATCTTTTTCTAAAGCAGGAACAGCAACAATTGCAGAGGCTGTATCATGTGTTGCAACAGCAACAACAGGAACTTCGCCGCAACCTAATTCTAAAGCTAAAGCCTTAGTTACCGTGCCATATGCTTGACCGGCTTTGATTATTTGAGGCAAAATTCTTGTAGGGATTCCTACAATATCACATAGCTCTTTGTCCCATTCACCGGTGTGAGGATTTAAAAAGTTTGTTGTGGAGGCATTGGATTTTTCAATAAACATTTTGTTTGTTAAAAAATATGCGAACAATTCGGCAATCATAACAATTTTGTCTGTTTTTTCAATAAGTTGAGGTTTGTTTTCGCATAGATAAGCAAGTTGATACAGTGTATTAAACCTCATGAATTGTATGCCTGCACGTTTGTAAATTTCATCTTGAGGTATTTTTTTAAAGACTTCTTCGGAAATTTTTTCAGTTCTTGTATCACGATAATGAACAGGATTAGTTATTAAATCACCATTTTTATCGATAAGACCGAAATCAACACCCCATGTGTCAATACCAATCGAGTCAAAACCGCCAGCTGAAACAGCTTTTTTAATACCAACCTTAACTTCTTTGAAAAGGTTTTCGATATCCCAACACAAAGCGCCATCAATTTCAATAGGGTCGTTAGAAAAACGGTGTATCTCATTTAGGTTAATTTTTCCGTCTTCAAGAGAAACTAATGTTGCCCTACCACTTGAGGCACCAAAGTCAAATGCCAAAACATTTTTAGCCAAAACAATCAGTCCTTCCTTATGACACTTTAAAATTCTGAATATACTTTGTTATTATGACTTTCACAAATGCGAATTGCAAAATAAAAAGAAAAACAGAAGAATATGTCGTTTGAAATTATTATAGCATAGATAAATATTTTTGTCTACACATTTGACCCAAGAATTTACCAATGTTTTGTATGAATTTGTTTTAAAATATTAGTTGTTAATTAAGCCATAATATTTTAAATCCCTTTGGGCTTACGTTAAGAGTAATGCTTTTGCCTGCAATTACAAACTGCTCATCACTAAAAACGTCACGAGCCAAAGAAAAAGTGATTGCCTTAAATTTATTAAGTCGACCCTGGTTTATTGCCATTTCAAAATCGTCAAGACAAATTGAAGTGTTAAGCATATTGTCCGAGACGTTTATTATAACAATTATAGCCTGATTAAGAGCCGGATTACCGAAAAAATCGGTGGAGGCGGCATTAAATCGTATAATAGAGACTGCCTCATCGTTAATGGTCAAAAATGAAACGTCGCCGGTTTTAAGCACTTGAAATTTGCGACGAAGAGCTGATATTTTTGCTATTTGTTTTTGTAGCAAAACATTTTTTTGCGAAAAGGTTCTTCGATTAAACGGGTCTTTAAGTCCGCTCATTCCCTGCTCATCGCCATAGTATATACTAGGCATACCAGGAATTGCAAATTGTAAAACGGTAGCAAGTTTTAATAAAACTTCACCATTTTTTTCTTGCTCTTGGGTTAATTCAAAAGAAGACTGCTCTAGTCGGGACATGCTTTGTACATTAACTTGTGAGGCAAGTACAGTTTTTGCACGAGCAACATCGTGAGACGAAATTAAGTTCATAAGAC
>JAVWHI010000019.1:10430-10735 GCA_036640155.1 Oscillospiraceae bacterium
CATCTGAGGAGGATAATTTAAGGCTTGTGCTGTTAAAAAACCACACAGTTCATATGCAGTAATTTTATTAAGTAAAAAGCTTAAACAATTCTCACGAAAAGGATAATTCATAACAGAATCAAGTCCATTACCGAGGGCATATTTTCGGTTTTGTCCATAGCTTTGTTTTGTAGTTGCATCTTCCCAAACTTCACCTAAAAGAAAATTTTGATTGTTTTGGCTTTTTAGTGTCGTTCGCATAAGGCTTATTATATTATCTGGGAGTTCGTCTGCAACGTCAAGCCTTATTCCATTTGCACCCATAT
>JAVWHI010000019.1:10745-14059 GCA_036640155.1 Oscillospiraceae bacterium
AGTTATAAAATACACCGTTTTTTGAAGTTATTATATATTTTTGCCAATCTTTATTTTGTTCTTCTACTTCAGGAAGTGTTTTAAATCCCCACCAACTTTCGTAGTCGTCAGCACTGTCGTGAAATTTATACCAGGAATAAAAAGGCGAATCCTCACCTTGATATGCACCTTTATTAGAGTAATTGGCGTTTTTGTTAAAATAAACGCTATCCGAGCCGGTATGAGAAAAAACACCGTCTATAATGATTTTTATTCCACGTGCAGCAGCCGAATCACAAAGATGAGAAAAGTCATAATTGCTTCCTAGTATAGGGTCAACTTTCATATAATTAGCGGTGTCATAGCGGTGATTTGACGATGCTTCACAAATAGGGTTTAGATATATCACAGTAACTGATAGACTTTGCAAGTAATCAAGCTGCTGTTCAATTCCAATTAAATCGCCACCGAAAAAGTCACAGGGAAAATAGTCTTCGTTACCATTAATAGGAGTGCATATTGGTTCTTCGTCCCAGTTTTCATGAGCAATAATAGTTCTACCAAGTTGCTCATGATATTTTTTTCCGTTTATTAAATTAGTCTTATTACCTCGGCAAAACCTATCAGGGAAAATTTGATACATCACGCCATTTTTAACCCAGTCAGGCGTGATAAAATCTTTATCATATATAGTAATTTGAAATGGGTTTATTAAGTTATCTTCAGCGTTCTCAGGAAGAATCACAGAATCTGCTTGTCCAGTGCTATTAGCAGCACAAAGGATATAGTCATGGTTATTAGCACTAAAAGAAAAAGTATAAAATACAACACATGGAGTTGGAGGCGCAACAAACTCATAAGACCAGCACCCATCACAATTGCTCATATCATGTATGAGCAATTGTCCTTCACATTCTATTTTGATTTTTACATTGCATACGTCTTGTGCAAAAACATAGATTTGCGTTGCCTCACCTGTTTTTAGTGCGCCTAACTTTGATTTATAGCGTGCAAGCGTTGAATTGTGATTAATTTGCATAGTGGCGCTCCCCATTAAATGTTTTTATCTGCATCTAACTTTGTAAGATGCCAGATTTTTTCGTTATATTCGCTAATAGTTCGGTCGGAACTAAAATAGCCGGACATTGCAGTGTTGATTGCTGCCATTTTTGCAAACCCAATTGGGTCATGTTGATATTTATGACGTGCTTTATCAAAAGTAGTGACATACGACTGAAAATCGTACAGCAAAAAATAGCGATCTGCAAAGTTAAACTCTCCGAATAAGATTGACTGATAAATGTCAGAAAACTTATGTGCTGATACATTTGGTAAACTGCCATCAATGAGTTTATTTAATGCTTTTCTAATATCAAGGTTTTTTTCATAATACTCGCCGGGGTGGTATGATTTATGGCGCATCATAACGTCAATTTCTTCTTCCTTAGCACCAAAGATGTAAATATTATCTTTGCCAACTTGCTCAAAGATTTCGATATTTGCACCGTCCATAGTACCAATGGTGACAGCACCGTTCATCATAAATTTCATATTTCCAGTTCCGGAGGCTTCAAGACCGGCAGTAGAGATTTGTTCACTTAAATCGGCGGCAGGCATTAAAATTTCAGCTGCCGAAACAGAGTAATTTTCAATAAATACCACTTGTAAAATATTTTTTGTATCAGGGTCATTATTAACTAAATCAGCAATAACATTAATAAGTCTTATTATACTTTTAGCTCTAATGTATCCAGGTGCTGCTTTGCAAGCAAAAATAAAAGAAATAGGTTGAGTTAAAAACTCTGGATTTTCTTTTATTTTATTGTACAAATAAAGAATATGCAAGCATTTTAAAAGTTGACGTTTATATTCGTGCATTCTCTTTGCCTGTACGTCAAAAATGGCATCAGTACGCAAAACAACGCCCTGTGTTTTCAAAAGATAATCGGCTAAACGCTGTTTGTTGGCAGCTTTAACGTCGATGAATTTCTTTAAAAAAGTTTCATCACTGGTATATGGCATTAAATCTGCAAACTTTGTGTAATCATTAATAAAGTCGTCACCAATATATTCAGTCATTAAAGCGGTGAGTTTTGGATTTGAAACTGCAAGCCATCTTCTATGTGTGATTCCATTTGTGATTGCAAGGTATTTTTGAGGCTCAACCCTGTAAGCATCAGCAAAAAGACGTTTTTTCAAAATCTCACCATGCAGTTGTGAAACGCCATTAACGTGACTAGTCGCTGCAATACAAAGGTTTGCCATACGGATTTTTCCATAAGCAACAATTGCCATATCACTAATTTTATTAAAGTCGGCAGGATAATAAAGGTTTAACTTCTCGCAATATTTTTGGTTTATAGCTTGAATTATACTGTAAATACGTGGTAAAAGTAGCTTAAACATTTGCTCATCCCAACATTCAAGAGCCTCTGTCATAATTGTATGATTAGTGTAATTAAACATTCTATTTACAACAGAAAATGCCTCATCCCACGAAAAACCTTCCTCATCTAAGAGAATACGGATTAGTTCTGGAATTGCAAGTGTCGGGTGAGTGTCGTTGATTTGCACTACAGCAAAGTCCGGTAAAGTGCGTAAGTCTCCGTGCTTTTTTTTGTGGCTATTAACAAGGTTTTGCATAGTAGCAGAAGTAAAGAAATAAAACTGCTTTAATCTTAACTGTTTACCTTGTTCATGATTATCGTTAGGGTATAAAACTTTAGAAATAACTTCTGCTAGTTCTTTTTCTTCCATTGCTTGAGAATATTTCCCCTGGTCAAACAAGTCTAAATCAAAACGGGTTTTAGCTTTTGCACTCCAAAGGCGTAAGGTTGCAGGCATGCAACTTTTATAGCCGACAATCGGCATATCATAAGGCACAGCAATGACGGTTTTATAATTAGTGTGAATTGCTCTCATGCCATTTTCGTCCCAAACTTCGTTAACATCACCGCCAAAATGGACTTCAACTTCTTCTTCAGGATGTTCAATTTCCCAAACACAACCGTCATCTATCCAGTTGTCTTCAAGTTCAACTTGTTCACCGTCGACTATTTTTTGCCTAAATAGACCATATTCATAACGAATACCACAGCCCATAGCCGGAAGTTCAAGAGTAGCAAGTGAATCCAAAAAACATGCAGCAAGGCGACCTAGTCCACCGTTACCTAAACCGGCATCGTTTTCTTGATCTGCAATAACAGATAAATCTAGTCCTAAATAATCAAACGCCGCTTTATATTTTTCTTGCAGTTGCAGATTGACAAGATTGTTCATGTAAGCTCTGCCCATTAGAAATTCCGCTGACATATAGTAGACACGTTTTAGTGACT
>JAVWHI010000020.1:0-14011 GCA_036640155.1 Oscillospiraceae bacterium
GTGTAAAATTTACTACTGAGGAATACGCCCAAATGATTGAGTGCCTTGAAAAAAACGAGGAGTGCAATTTGTAATATATGCTATTAGCGCATAACAAGAATGTGATAACGACGGGAATCCTATTTTTACAAAATAAATTAATAAAAGTTGCTAACCAATCCATTTTTGCACTGACTATATAGATGAAAGATGCATCAATCAAAAAGAGGTGAGATTTTGAGACGAAACGAAGCTATTGAAAAGTTAGCACAAAAAGAATTCTTAGATAAACTTTATGGATTTGTATGGACTGTTGCACATAGAGTTTATGCGGATTATTGCAATAAAAGAAGTAAATATAAAACAGTTTTATATGCTGATGAAACGATGAATATTAGTACAAATACAATAGATGACTTGGATGAAAAAGAAGATGATAAAGAAAAGTTAAAAGCAATAATGTGTGAAATTTCTTTTTTATCTAAAATTTACAGAGAAGTTATGGTTATGTACTATATTGATGATTTATCTGTATTTGATATTGCAAAAAAACTTTGTGTTAGTGAAAATGCTGTGAAACAACGGCTTTTTTCGGCTCGAAATACCATAAAAAAGGAGTCAGTGAGAATGGATAAAAATTTTGCACTAAAACCTGTAGATATTGCGTTTGTAGGAACAGGGAACCCAATAGGTTATGATCCCAGAACAAAGGCAGAACGAGTTTTATCGAAAAATGTTGTATATCTTTGTAAAAATGAGGTATTATCGCAAAGGAAATATCTGAGAAACTGTCAGTACCTATGGCATTTATTGAAGATGAACTTGAAATATTAGTGCATGGTGAAAACGGCGAATATGGACTTTTAAGAAAACTTGATAACGGTAAATACATTTCCAACATTTTAATTTTAGATATTGATGAGTACAAAAAAGGTTCAGATATTTTTAAAAGTCACTTAGGTGAATTTTGTTCTGCACTTAAAGATGTATTGCAACAAAATAGAGAAAAAATATTGAAATTTCCGTATTTAAGCAAGCAAAGTGATGTTAGCTTTATTTTATGGTGTCTAATATCAAGCAAGGTATGGGAACTTGATGCAGAAGTGCGAAAAGCACTTAAACAAACAACTTTTCAGAACATTACTGAACCTAATAGACAATATACTTCTATTGGATTGGCAACAAAATATGGTGAAGAGCTAAATATTGGGTTTTATGGCTGTGATGGAATAAAATCCGCTATCGGAGCAAATGACATTTGCGGTTATTCTTCTGTTTTCCTTTCAAATATTTATGGTGCAAAAGTAGAAAGACACTTCAGTTGTGGACACAATATTTCAACGGATGAACTTATTTTAATGACTATTCATAGCATTAAGGGAATTGATATTAATAATTTATCTGTAAATGAAAAGGAAGTTGCCGCTAAAGCTATTGAGTGTGGATATTTGAGAAAAGATGAAAATATATTGACACCTAAAATAATTGTTATTCCAAAGAACAAACAAGAAGAATTTTACTCTCTTTTAAATGAGTTTAGTCCTAAAATTAAAAAAATTGCATACAGTATTGCGAAAGAAATTTCCCCACTTGTGAAAAAAACAGTTCCAAAACATCTGATAAACGAATATTCCATGTATTGTATGGCATCAAGTATCGGATTGCTTTATGATGTTATTGAATATTGCATAACAGAAAGCATATTGACTACACCTACGCTTAAGCTCTCTGCTGAAGGTGTTATGATGATTGTTGAAAAGTAAACATAACAAGAATGGCAGAGAGTTAAAAAACCCTCTGCCTTTTATACTGTTCTATAATCCAAATAATATCAATTTTTATTTTCATCAACAACAAAAATCATAGGTGGGGTTATTATTGCTGTTTTTGTTGGCTCATTTTACATTAATTTAACTGTATCAAAAATTGCAGTCAATGCTATTGGAACTTCTTTTTTTATAATAAAGTTCATATAATTTAGATCGTGACCATTTCTATCAAAAACATTTATTTTCAGATTTGTTTTGCCTGATTTCTTGAATATCTGATCTATTTTATAAACTTCTCTAACATCAACGCATTGATCCATTGTTCCGTGGAAAATATGTATTGGTAAATTTAGTGTCGGTAAAACTTCCATATTACTACGCAAAGAAAAATGTTGCAAAAACCAACCTGAGGTTAAAGGAATAATCCCACCGCCATAATTAGTTTTAAGCCACTCATCATCTTTGCGTTCAATGGCAGACAATACATCATTTAAGCTATATCCAACAGCTAAATGATATGTATCTGCAAAATCTTCTTCGGTTATATATCCATCTTCATTCGTGTCTAAATTTTCAAAAGTTGCATTTTGTAAAATGGTAGCTACAACATTATAAGGGTCAGCATTATATGCTTCTTTAGATATACGACCGTTTTCATCAGCTTTAAAGTTGCCACGATACCAAGCCATACTTGCACCGCCATTGTTCTGCCACTCTAACACATCTCTCATATTTTTGTTTACATATCCAGCTAACAAAATACCATCTATCATATCGGGATATTTTTCTGCAACCAACGGAGCGATAATCGTCCCTTCGCTCCAACCAGGTAAATAGATTTTGCAATTTTCAAAATACTTTTTTGCTTTTATGGTTTTTATCATATGGTAAATATCTTCAACAGAATTTAGCGGCAAATATGATTTGTATTCATCATAATTTATGTCAACATACATAGGTTGGTTTTCGCCAATATCGCAGCCCCTTGTATTGTATGAAAAAAATGCTATGTCACGCTTTGAAAACTCATCGGCGAATAAATCAAAATAATTGAAACCATTTCGCTTATTATCGTATGTATTTGCACCAGACCCGTTAATATAAATAACCAGTTTCTGCACATCACCGTTTTGGGGTACAGTAAGTTTCCCTTTAAATTTGTACTCATCAAATGATGTAATTTCGATAATTTCTGATATTTTCCCCATGATATACTTCCTCCACCACAGTAAATAAATTAGCCATATCTACATTATTAATATTGCCGCTTGCAAAAAATCTAAGATTATCTTGTGTACAGCAAGACATAATTTTATACATTATATTATAGCATATCAATTTTTATTTTCAAAGCATTTATGTAAATTTACGCTTTTAAAAAAAATTGGTGATTAATTTTGGTTGTGGTGGGATATGTCTTACCATAATAATAATATTGCCACTTGCACTAAAAAAGCAAGTTATTAAAAAATGTTCTGATAAAATACGAAAACCCCGGAAAAGACTGATGCCATGCGGCTTACACCGCATGGCATCTTTTTTGTCAACTTTTTTGGTGCCGGTGGTGGGACTTGAACCCACACGTTGTTGCCAACAAAGGATTTTGAGTCCTTCACGTCTGCCATTCCATCACACCGGCTTTACTTTTAATATTATACACCACAAAACTAAAAAAAACAAGTCCTTTTGTAAAAAAAATTCTACACCTTTTTTTATAACAAAATCCTTGTATCGCCTTTAATATTATTATCAAATGTGTTATAATATCAACAAGTAGATATTATAATTTAAAATACGGTGCGAAATTTTGCTACGCAAAAACCGCACATCGCAAATTATATCACCGCTACGCTGTGATATAATAACCTCTGTGGTACCCAAAATCATAGATTTTGACCACGACGAGAACATTTTATCGTTGGGAGTTTGTTTTGCTTTTGCAAAACAACTTTTTATGATATAATAACCTTAATGGTACCAAAAATCATAGATTTTAGCCATTATAAGAACGTTGTAACACCCGAATCGGGCTACCTGCCCTATCTTTAAAATGCGGTGCGAAATTTTGCTACGCAAAAGCCGCACATCGCAAATTATATCACCGCTACGCTGTGATTTAATAAAAATAATAAATTTAACTTAAAATGTTTTAATACTAATTGAGGGGTGGCTATTGACTCTATATGATAGAAATAAGAGTTTGCGTTGGAAGTTCATGCCATATGAAAGGGTCATATCAAGTAATAAAAACTTTCACAGATTTGATAAAAACTAATGACCTTGAGGAAATCGTTAAGCTTAAAGCCTCGTTCTGCCTCGGCGACTGCATTAACGGAATTTCTGTCAGAGTGGACGAAAAGCCTGTCCTAAACGTCGGTTTTTCAAATGCCGAAACCGTCTTTTATCAGGAAATATATCCTAAAGCTCAATTGGAAAAAGCAGCTAAAAATAACTAATATCAATATGAAATTATCCGGAGGACTTTTATTATGAGCATTATTAACCTAAACGTCGACAGTTGCCAAAATTGCTATAAATGTATTAGACAATGCCCTCTAAAAGCTATCGAATTTAAAGACGGTAAAACTAAAATAATAGAATCTGAATGCGTACTGTGTGGGGTTTGCGTGCAAATTTGCCCTAGAAACGCTAAGTTTTTAAAGTGCAACACGCAAAAAGTTAAAGACTTAATTAAATCTGATAAGCCTGTTTATGTGAGCGTTGCTCCATCATGGATGGCATGGTACAACAACACGGATTTTTCTAAACTTAGTATGGCGTTAAAAAAACTAGGTTTCACTCACGTCGAGGAAACCGCAATCGGTGCCGCCCATGTGACGCACGAATACGAAAATTTAATGCAAAGCGGTCAAATGAAAAATATAATCGCTACTTCTTGCGCCTCAGTCGTTATGCTCATTGAACGTCACTTCCCACAGCTTATCAAAATGCTCGCTCCTGTCTCCTCACCTATGATGGCACATGCACGCCTAATGCGTGAGGCGTATGGCGACATTAAAGTCGTTTTCATAGGACCGTGCCTGTCAAAATTTGCAGAGGCCGACGACCCTCTTGCAGGCGGACTTGTAAACGAAGTCTTAACTTTTGAGGATATCGATAACTGGATGCAAGACGAAAACGTTGTACTAAATGATATTGACCAAAACGCTGTCGGTGTCCAAAACGAAATCGCACGTCTTTACCCTAAGCAATCAGGTATCATCAAAACTATTTCTTCCGACTGTTTTACAAATTATAGACCTATTGCTGTCGACGGAATTTATCGCTGCATGGAATTATTTAATTCTATTCAAAATGAAGATATTAGTAAAATATTTGTCGAGGCTAATATTTGTGCTGGTAGCTGTATCGGTGGACCTATAATGCGAATGCACAACAAAAGTATTATTGGTGGCAACATCATCACTACCGGTGAAGTTTCACCTGTTGACAAAGTGGTTGCTAAATCTGCTTTAGCGCAATTCCCTCACCCTAGAGTTTTTGCTAACCGTGAATCGAAAATGGAAAAACCTACACTTGCTCAAATTAATGAAATATTAGCGTCCATTGGTAAAACCACACCCGAACAAGAACTAGACTGCGGCAGTTGTGGATATGCTACATGTCGTGAAAAAGCAGTCGCTGTTTTTCAGGGTAAAGCGGACGCCACTATGTGCTTGCCTTTCTTGCGTGAACGTGCTGAAAACATGTCAACTATCGTTATTGAGCATTCCCCTAATGGCATTATTACTCTAGACGAAAATTTACTCGTTACCGAAATTAATCCTAAAGCTGAACTGCTATTTGGTGTTACTAGAGCCGAAATAATCGGTGAAATGATTCCAGCTTTATATGGCGAGGAAAGTTTTAGTCTTGCTAAACAAACTAATAAGAATATCGTCAAAAATTGTGACGGTGCTAACGAACATGTTAAAATCGAACTCTCAGTTATATATATTCAACAGCGTAAAATATTTGTCGCTTTCGCTAAAGATATCAGCGCTCAGGAAAACGACCGTAACCAATTAGCTGATTTGCGTTTAACTACTTTGGGAGTTGCACAAGAAGTTATTAATAAACAAATGCGTGTAGCACAAGAAATCGCAAGTCTTTTAGGAGAAACTACTGCCGAAACAAAAGTCGCTTTAACTAATCTTAAAAAATCTATCCGTGATATTTAAAATAATAATGCGAGCAAACAATGTTTGCTCGCATTATTATTTTGCATTGTATTTAGGTTTTTGCGATTCAAGATTTACTACAAGCGTTGGAACTGTAATCGCCTTGCCTTGCAGTGCTTGATACCCTGTTTCAGTTAATCCAATATCACTCTTATGAGCCACCAAATCAGCTAGAGTTTCAAAATGTAAATCAATTCTAACTTCACCGGTTTTACCATTTGCAATTTCAATTGCGTTGGTTATAATTGGCATTGTCCAATTTTGTATGTAATCGCAAAAATAATACTTAGTCGTTACTGCATTTACAGTTACGCTAACGCTAAGCGCTAGCAGTTCGCTCGGAATTACAATTGGGTATTCAAACTGCATTTGAGCAATACCAGTAATATCTCCGGTGTTTTTTACTTCTATTTTCCAAACGTGCGTTTGCGTAGGAAACATAGATTCAGCTGTAAGGCTAAATCCTGTATCACTTGCACCATCAGCCGAAGTGCCAATTTTTTTATAAGTATCAGTAGCTACTGTGCTACCACTAGCGACAGTTTTATCAAGGTTACCATCAAAATCAAAATCTACACCTTTATAAAGCGTGACTTGTGTCTGCAAAAAGCCAGCGGTAAATTTCATATTCGCTGTTTTTGTGTTGAATGCAAACCAGCAAACCGTAAGGGCAATAACACTTATTAATGCAACAGCAGAACTTACCCCTGCTAAAACAGCTTGCTTTTTCATCTTATCACGCCTTTCTTTTTAATTTTAACCTACTACTTCTATAAAAAAACCGTCAAAATTTAATGAGTGCTGAAAAACATCGTTTGCAGTAATACCACTAACATTATCGTTAAAAGTCATCGTAATATCAAACGTTGTAGTAAGACTATTTGCAGGCATTACAATTCCCGTTTTAATTGGAAGTTTTACAGTATCAGATAAACTTATAACCGGCTCTTTTTCATACTGCATCGAAAACATTTTACTTATTTCACTCACTGTAGGCGGTGTTGTCGTCGTCGGTGGTGTCGACTTAATATTTTCTGCTGATACTGCTAGAGTTAAAGGCTCTGTAGACGTTCTACTAACCGTGATAGTGAAAGTGAAAATATCGCCCGGCACTAATCCTGTGAATATATTTTTATCGTTTATCGTATCGGCACCGTTTTTCTTAATCTTAATAGTAGCCGATAAATCGTGCGATAACGAACGTACCGCAAGTCCGCTAGCTGTAACTGATTTGTTCATCGAAAACCAACCCAAAGTAAGGCTTAAAAGCAAAACAAAGCTAACTACAGCGAAAAATCCGTAGTTTAAAACAGCTTTTTTAGTTAACTCTAGTTTCGTTATCTTCTTTTTCAAAATAGCCTCCAAAAAGTTATGTTAGTATGATGGTATTCTTTCTACCGGGAAAGTTAAGGTTAATTTTTTTTGCTCAACTTTAGTATAAATATAAGAGCCTTCATAAATAGGAGGTCCCACACCAACATAATATGTATATGTCATAATAAAAGACGTTGCAGTTCCTTGCGTATCATCGGGTGGTGAAAAAACTATTGTAGCAGGGCGGTCGACAAAACTTGTTGCACTACCTTCTTGTATCTTAGTGTCTAAATTTGGTACAGTATAATCACTAGGACTGTCGCTTAATAATTTTATTATGCCATTTAGCCAAATATTGCTTATTGGTACGCCTGTAGGAAGTTTCTTTTGATATCTTATATTTAAAAGAACATTACGCCGAGCAAGATAGTCCGGGTCGTTTTCAATAACAATTTTATATGGAGTTTGGGCATTTTCATTATATATTTCTATTAAAGGCTTACGCTCTAAAAGTGGCACATATCCTTGATAAATATTAACCGTTCCTTTCGAGCCATATCCTTCTTGATTTGGATAGTTGTTATAAAGATATATTTTTTCAAGTTTTGGAAGCTCAATAATACCTCTTAAATCAAGAAAATTATTGCTACTAATATCAAGCGTGGTAAGATTTACTAGCTTTAAAAGAGGCACCCATATTCCATTAGTCGGTGTTGGGTTTTTCCCTGAACTGTCAAGATCAGCATCTTTTAAATTGTTATTTGAAAGATTTAAGTTTTCAAGCTGTGTCAATTTTGAAATATAGTCATTTATTTGTTTTATAGACTCTGTAATTGGAGGACCATTAAAACCTGCATTATTTAGATTAAGTGCTTTTAATCCCGTGAGAAGTTGCAGTCCTTTAAAATCTTTCACTCCACTACTACTTAAATCAAGACTTGCTTTTTCTTTTGAAAGACGAGAGGCTAAAATGAATTTGCCGGTGGTATAATCTTCACCAAGATACGCTTTATAAACTTTTTGATAAAGTGCTAAATCCGGCATTCCGCCTGCATCATTTCGCACTATTCCAGGAATAATTAGCTCACTAGCATGTGTTGTATATGCTGTAAAAGTAGTGCCACCATCAAAGCTATATGAATAATGGATCTCGATTTTTGTATCAGTTAATGGTATTTTTAATGGGTCAATACTAAGCGTAAATCCGCCATTATATGAAGCTGTCGGCGATGGTGTAATAGTAACAATACCAGTTTGGTCATTTGTTAAAGTGAGCTTAATATAAGGTGCTGCACCATAATAACACGAAGGCATCGAAAAATTCTTATACGTGTATCCGCCCTCAGAATTAAACAAAAACGCATTGTTAAAATATGTGAAGTAATTATCAAAGTTATTTTCGCCATCTGTTCCGGTGTATTTAATCGGAATATTCCTAACAATTTCTTTTGGCTCGTTTTTAAAAGTAAACTTAATGGTTAAAGAAACATTGTCAAGTTTGCTCGGCGTTTTACTAGAAACCACCTGCAAAACATTCATTTTCGGATTAGTTTTATTAATCTCATACACACCGCCACTATTGTTGACAAGCCCTACATAATCTAATGCTGTCAAATTGAGGTTAGCATAAGGATTATCAGTGTCAGTAGCAGTTATAACAGGTAAATTTGGATGGGTATACTTTAATGGGTCGGACGGTAAGTTTGCAATTTGAATCTCTCGACCGCCAAATAAAGACCTTACAATTGCATCAACCGCTGTAAAGTTATCGTTTATATCGCTAGAGCCTTTACTTGCAACTTGAATACGCCGTGAATGACTAGTTGAAGAGTCATTATCCTTTGTGGAAATAATTTCAAGCCACTTAGTATCGGTGGTTGGCGAAAAAAGAATCACTCCCAAAGTGGTACTAGTAAAGTTTGCATTTGACGTTTCAGAAGAAGATATCGGTGTCGTGTCAGTTTCATTAGCGTACGTTTTATAGCTAAGCGTTGTATCAAAATATGAGTTTTTATTAGGTAGCATTATCTGTGCGCCCACAGAAAAAATACCATTTGCCTCTTTATACATAGCTAAGTGCTGTGTAAGCACTGCTACTGCCGCTTTATTTAGCGATGATTTATCGGTAGGATTAATCAAATGTACTTCAAAAACTTTTGAGGTTGTTACACCGTTATATGTTACTTTAGCTGTTAAATTAACTAGTTTACTATCTGGTGCTGTAAAAAAAACGTTTCCAAGCGGCGATAACGCCGCATTATCACTCGAAGTATATTCGATTTTTACATCGTATAAATAATAATTAGTTGGCAAAAAGATATCGTCTTTAAAATAGCAACAGCTGTGTTTAGTTGCATCAGTGTGTAGCTTACAGTAAGGATTTTCTTGTAGTTTTATATTATTAATATCATTAATATTCTCGAAAAGATTTTTTTCTTCTCCATCGTTTCGCAGTGCCTCCACAACAGCGTTCATAGCACCATTTATAACAAGCTTATCATCAACCGAAACTATTTTTTTTCTTATATTTGTAAGTGTTATTTTAGTATCATCAACAATTACAACAGCATTTGGAGTGTTTATAAGAAAATTATCGCTAGAGCCGGCAGTCGCAGTTATTTTTCCGCTAGGCACGCTACTTGTAATAACAAAACTACCATAAAAACTATGCTTTATTGTTAGTGAATTTGTGCCGAGGGAAAGTGTTTTTCCGTTTAAATCAATATGGCAGTCACGTGTGACTATTATATTTTGTGTCAAAGTGATATTATCAGTTAGCTTTACTACAACACGCTCACTGGCTGTACTCGTTTTTGCAAAACTATTGAAAAAAGACGTCGTTGTCGCTTTGCGAAGTTGTGCTTGGGTTGCAACTTCCACGATTTTAGGAGCCGCATTTAAAGAGGCGTCTACTTTCGCAGTTTTAGGGCCGGCAGTAAAAAAAGCGAAAGCATAAGATACGGAGTTTATCAAAAGAACACAGCAAACTGTTATTGCAACTGTTTTTTTAATATACTTCATTTTCGTTTCATAAGGTATTTTTTTAGCTCTTTTGCTTTTTTTAGACTTAATATATTCTAAAATTTGTTGCACGTTTAAAAGCAGCATTTTCTTTAATAAAAATGACGATTTTTTAATGTGTTTACCTTTGTTTTTCACTGCAAACCCTCCTTTTTAAATAATAGTCATGTTATAACTTTAAAATAAAAATACCTTGTAAAGCTAATGCCATTAACTGTAACTGTTGCTTTTACATATGTTTCACCGTTTTTATTTGCCCGAAGTCTTTTTATCTCCTGACCGGTTGTGTTTCTAATATTAGCAATAGTAGCATCTCCTGATTCCCACGTTATTGCAGCAGAGCTATTAGCGCCTGTCATTATCCTTGTTGGAAGCTGAATATATTTCGTTTTAAGTTCAAGAATATCCGGCACTGAATAAATATACTTCATAGCACTAACATAATTTGCATTAGTTAATTGTGCCGGTGAATAAACGCTAGCATTTATAGCGCCTAAATAGTAGCTAGGATATTTTAGTGTATCAGCGTTAGCATTATCATAAACGTTATAGCAGTAGTCAAATAGCGGCGTAAAATGAGTAGCCGTAATTGCAGCACCACGAGCATCAAACATAGTGAGCTTAGTTAAATCAAGCGATAAAATTGGGTTAAGATTTTTAAGTCCGCTATTTCCTGATACATCAAGCGAAGTTAATAGTGGCAGGCTACAAATCGGGAAAATGTCTATTATTCCTGCATTTTCGGCACTGATAGTTGTGAGTTTTTTAAGCCCTGCAAGACGATTAATTGCATTTTGCGAGGTCGGGCTAGTCGTCGTAAATGAAGTTAGCTCTGTAAAATAATCAATGCCTTTGCAGTCTGTCAAAACGTCATTTGCCGAATATGTAAGAGTTTTGCATTTTTTTATGTCATTAATAAAAATCCAATTTTTACCGTCTTGTACATTAGAGTTTTCTTTATATGCTTGATTATAAACTTGTTTTCGTGTAGAAGTAAAAGCATTTTGGTTTACAAATCCTGTTGTATCTTGATGAATTGCCGATGGAAGTGTAAAAGTCATATCTTTAATAGTTGCTCCAACCGTAACTTTTATCGTTATTACTTGCGCAGTCGGCTTGAGTTTATCAAGACTTATTGTGAATTTTCCGGTGTTATTGTCTACAATACATTCTGGGGCGGGAGGATTAATAGCATACGTAATTGTTTTTCCGCTAAGTGACGTCGGTAAAGAAAAATCGCCACTTTCTAGAGTTACATCAGCCGCACGAGAAGTTAAAATGTTTTGCCAAACATCAATTTTTTCAACTAGTTTTTGTACCTGTGCTATAATTTCAGCTTCCGTTGCACTCGAATCGCCCTGAATAATATCGACACTTATAATTCCATCATATAATTTTTCTTCATTCGCAAATTTAACGCTTATTTTTACTTGAGCGTATTGTTCGAAAGTCAATTTATTTAAATACACCTTATGGCTTGTGGAATCAAACGAAATATAATTGTACCTTGTGTCAATAGTGTACGTTATCTTCGCTATTCCTAAATCGGGAATGCTAGGATTATACAAAGTCTTATACGTTGACTCAGTTGGCAGTACAACTCCGTTTGCTACTCCTACATTTGTCAACTTAACATTTCCAATTCTATCTAAAAGATATTGAAAACGTTTAGCGTTATTCATTTTTGAAGTTGTGAATGTGTATTCATGAGTGTAAACATTGTTGATGACTTTGATAGTAGCAATTAGCTGTACAGTTCCATCGACTACTCACTTACAGATGTTAGTAATTATCGTTTGGTCAGACGACCACCACTCAATTGTAGCCCCACGATTTTTAAGTTTAGTCGGTAAAAACAAGTCATAACCAATTGTAGACTTATCTACTAAGTGCTTTAAATCAGTTGTAAGAATATCATTTAATTCACCAACAGCAGTAATCGCAAACTCAAGTTTTTGCGACGATGGTGGCGTGTCTGTGGTAGCGATTGTTATGAAAGTTGGGATAGATTTAAGTGTAGCTAATGGTGTAATAGTGCCTTTATTAAGAGTATATTCAGCCTGAGGCGTTAAAGTTATTTGAGCCGGCAGATAAAAATCAAGCCCTTGTAAAACGTCTGTAGCAGGCGTTACCGGTACACCGTTTTTAGTAGTTTGTGTTATTCTATTTGTAATAAGGGTAAGCGCTTGGGCTTTTGAGCAATTAGTAACACTTACTTTTGAACTTATATTTTTAGCATTTGGAAGAACATTTAAATACCCGGCCGCATTATTAAGAACAAATCCGCCTGTACTAACGGTCGGTGTTGCTAGCGTTCGTGAACTTTTTATCGTGGTAAGTCCTGTTGCAAACAAGTTGATTTTTTTATCAGTAAAATTAATTTGCTTACCTAATAAGTCAATAGTGCAAGGAACATTTATATCGTAATTTTTTGTAAGTGTTACATTATCCGCTAAAACGATTGTGCGCTCAGCCGGTTTATTAGCATTAATTTGCGTGACTGCTTGCTCAAACTGATAATCATCTTTAACAAAAACGCATTTCTGGACGTCAACCGTTTTAGTATAAAGATTAATTGATATCTTTGCAGTTTTATTTAAATAATATGATGCCGCATTGTGAAGTTCGATTGAAAGTGTATTTATTAATCCCTGCTCTTTTGGTAAAATAAACGCCTCGGGCTTAATTAGATATTCATTAGTCCCACTACAAAGTCCTGAAAGTGTGCCTAGAAATTGACCATTATATGAAACTAACAAAGCGGATTCAAGTCCTGATGTTCCGCCCTCTAGTTTAATTCCAAAATAATATTGGAGCGGTACTCCATCCGGTGAGACTGCATTGTTATTTAGCTTTATTTCAATGTCTTTTTTATCTCCTGGAGTAGTAAACGTAAGCGGAGTTTTTGCAGTGGCGGTAAAATCGGTTGAAGTAATATCAAACGCTAAGTTTTTTATATTAGTATTAATAACTGTCTTTATAAAAAACACTGCAAATACTGCAAAGGTGCAAAGGGTAAAGATAATCAAGGTAAATATAACGGTTTTTTTTCGGGTTTTTTTCAATTATATTACCTCGTTTCTTATAATAATAGGTATAGTTATAACCATTATAATAATACACCATTTTACAAGTGATGTCAAACGAAAAATGCCCATCTAGGATAATGTCGGCGATTCATTCTAGTGAAAAACACGAAATAGTCAAGACAGTTTCCTACATATTGCACTACTCATTTATTTTGTGCATGATAAAAACAATCTTCATCCCATTTTAATGAATTTTCTTCAATATATTGCCAAACCTCACGATATCCCTGTTCGTTGCGTATAATTCTATCATTAAACGATTTTTGCCAGATTTTAATGTCAGGTTCTATTTCATGTATTAGTTTTGATACCCCTGATTTATATAGACCTACAATTGCCGACAATGTAGGGAACGGTCTTGACCGTTCCGTTTTACCGTCGCAACCAATTACAATAATAGCGTGTATATGGTCGGGCATAATCACGTATTTATCAATGCGAACGCCCTCAAAATGATTTGGTATATTCAATAATTCGTTTTTTGCAATTTCGCCATAATGGTTTAATTTTATTTCGGAATGGTCAAGACCATTCCCTACATTTCCAAACAACATTTGTCTATTGTGCGTACATATTGTTATAAAATAATAATTCTCATTTGAATAATCATAGTTTGCTAATCGTGTAGATTTTCTATTTAGTAATTCCATATAACCTC
>JAVWHI010000021.1:0-1568 GCA_036640155.1 Oscillospiraceae bacterium
AGCTCCACAAGAACACATTATTTTAGATAAAATCGGCGTTACAGAAATTGATGCTCTTTCAGGAGCGATAGAACAACTAAACGAAAACGTACTAAATTCTGTAATAAAGACTGATAAGATAATTAGTATGGTTAATATAGATATTGGTTCATTTGAATACACGCTTGATGGCTACTTTGTTACAATATCTGATACACTTGCAAAAATGTTTAAACTCCAGCCAGACAGTAAAAATTACATTGATAAATCTGAGTTTTTGAAAAAACTAGCATCTATTCAAGAGCATAAAACTAGTCCTAATATATATCAATATGGTTCAACTCCACCTAAATGGGTAAAAATAGAAGCAATTGAAACAGATTCGGGAGTTTTCGGTATTGCTGTTGATGTGACAAAAGATGAATTGACAAAGCGTTCAATTATGATGGAACGTGACTACGATATTTTAACTGGAATTTACAGTAGATTCGCTTTTCAACGCGAATTAAACCTACTTTTTGAAAATATAACGTTTTCGCACGCAGCATTTATGATGAGTGACCTTGATAACTTAAAATATATCAATGACACATATGGTCATGACATTGGTGATGCGTACATTAAGTCTGTTGCTTCACTACTTTCACGGTATTTTTCCGATAAAAACGCTTTATATGCCAGAATGTCCGGCGATGAGTTTTATGTATTCATTTACGGATATGAGTCTGATGATGAAATTAGAACAATCTTGCATGACTTTTATTCACTTCTTAATTCAGAGTATGTTGTATTACCTGACAAAACAAAGTTTAGATTAAAAATGTCGTCCGGTGTTTCCTGGTATAATAAAGATAGCTGCACACCTGAAGAATTATTGCGTTTTGCCGACTTTGCTATGTATGAAGTTATGCGTCGTGTAAAAGGAGCAATTCGAGAATTTAATAAACCTGTTTATTCACACGACTCATATTTGCTTACCGGAAAAGAAGAATTATATACAATTCTGGACGAGCAATTTATGGATTATGAATTTCAGCCAATAATTTGCGTTGATGATGGCAGTACATATGGCTATGAAGCACTAATGCGACCACATGGCAAAAATATTAATTCACCTGATAGACTTCTACATCTAGCTAAAGCACAAGGTCAACTCTGGAGAATTGAGAAAAACACTTTTTACCGTGTTTTAGAGCTTTACAAAACGTCGTCAAACCTCTTTGGTAATGCAAAATTATTTATTAATTCTGTACCGAATCAAACGCTTAAAGATAGCGAATATGCCGAATTAGAACGACTTTACGGCGATTTTCTTAGCAATGTGGTAATAGAAATAACCGAATCCGAAAAAATTGACGATTTCCCACTTGGCAGAAAAAAACAATTGGTATCAAAGTGGAATGCAATGCTAGCTTTAGACGACTATGGCTCAGGCTACGCTAACGACATGCTACTATTAAGTTTACAACCAAACATAATAAAAATAGACCAATTTTTAATTGTAGACATTGAGCAAAGCAAAGATAAACAAGCGTTAATTACGCAAATTGTCTCTTTTGCAAAAGACCGTAACATTTTAGTTTTAGCGG
>JAVWHI010000021.1:1578-13807 GCA_036640155.1 Oscillospiraceae bacterium
AAGGCGTCGAAACAAAAGAGCAGTTTGTAGCACTAAAAAAACTTGGCGTTTCATTAATACAAGGTTTCTTTACAGGACGTCCTTGCTCACTCGATAAAATAGACCCGAATAAAGCAAAGAAAATTGTAGAAGAAATTAATATGTAATAGCGCAGCTCAAGTGTTTTAGATTTTACTAAAGCATTAATACCTGTAAAACAAAAGCAAGCGATAGAGTCCATAATTTAATGGAATCTATCGCTTTTTTCTTTTAATGGGTACCTAAACTCTAAGCATTCTATATCCAATACCAACGTGCGTTTGAATATATTGTGGGGAGGAAGAGTTTTTTTCTATTTTTTTACGAAGAGTTGCCATAAAAACTCTAAGTGAAGCAACATCATTTTCCCAAGCTGTCCCCCAAATTTCACGAGTAATAAAAGTATGTGTTAAGACTTTACCAACGTTTTTTGATAAAAGACAAATAAGTTTATATTCTATTGGCGTTAGATGTAATTCTTCATTAGCAATATAAACGCACCCTGCCGCATAATCAATTTTTAAATCGCCATTTGTAAAAACTACACTGTCGTTTCCATTTTGCATACTCGCATAGTTTAATCTACGAAAAGTTACACGAAGTCTTGCTAAAAGCTCATCAACTGAAAATGGTTTTGTGATATAATCGTCTGCTCCTGCATCAAGTGCATCTATCTTATCACTATCTTCACTTCGTGCGCTAATAACAATAATCGGCATTTTTGACCACGCACGTATTTTTTTAATAATATCTATTCCGTCAATATCAGGAAGTCCTAAATCTAAAAGTATAACGTCCGGATTGTGTGAAAGAGCTTCAAGAATTGCAGCTTCACCAGTTGGAGCAGTGTGAAATTTATAGTCATGCGTTTCTAGGGTTGTTGCAATTAAATTTCTTATTGCAATGTCGTCCTCTACAACTAAAACTAATCGCTTATTCATGCAAACATACCTCCTCTGACGGTAATATAAAGCTAAACACAGTACCCTTTGGGTGATTATCACTAACTTTTATTTCACCACCGTGAGCGATAATTATCGCCTTGCAAAGTGCAAGACCTAAGCCTAGCCCACGTCTGCTATCAGCACTTTTTGTGTTGCCTGTATAAAACATATCAAATATTTTTTCTTTAGATTCTTGTGGAATACCTTCGCCTGTATCAGAAATTGTAACTAGTACTTCACCGTTTTGCTTTTTTGTTTCAATTACGATTTCGCTACCTGATGGTGTGTATTTTATAGCATTATCCACTATATTTATGATAACCTGTACAATTAAACGTGCATCCATTTTGGCTAGAATTAAGTCGTCTGAGCGTACAACGGTGATTTTGTGGTCAATTGAATTGCGGTTTATGTGTTGTAGTGCTTCATCTATAACTTCTTCAACAAGTTGCGCACTAAACTTTAAGTTCATAGTGCCATCTTCAATTCTAGTAACTGATAAAAGATTTTCAACAAGGTTTATAAGCCACAGTGAATCATCAAAAATATCCGTGTAGAGTTGCTGCTTCTTTTTATTATCGAGTTTACTTTCCTCGGACATAAGTATTCCAGCATTTCCGGAAATAGATGTAAGCGGAGTGCGTAAATCATGTGAAATTGCACGCAAAAGATTAGCTCTGAGCTGTTCGTTTTTTGCAAATAAATCTGCGTTTGCCTTTTCTTTTGCAATCTGCTCATTTTCAAGTGCTAACGCACATTCACCTAAAACCGAAAGTACTATGCTGTTTTCAAATGCAACAAGAGGCTCACCTGATATAGCAATTCCAACAACACCATAAACCGTAGAATTAACTCTAACTGCTAAGTAAAGACATTTAGAATTGCCTAGTGTATTCGTTGTTGCACCTGCATGCTTATTGTTTTTTAAAACCCATGTAGCCACTGCCATCTCGTTAGAATTTATATATGCTTTTGTGCTTTCAATTTTATCTTGTGAAAAAATCACAGGCTGTGAAAGTCCTAATTCGTCTTTAGCATAAAAAACTATATCTTTTTTCAGTAGCCTTAAAAGCTGGTTTCCAGCGACTGCAATTATTTCACTTTTTTCACGACATTTTTGGAGTAACTGATTGGTTTCAAGCAAAATATTAGTTCTATATGCAGTTTGTGCGGATTGACTAGCATGCTGTTTTATTTTTACAGCAAGACTACTAGTAATAAAAGCAGAAATAAACATTATCAAGAAAGTTACAGGGTAGCCGGAATCATACGCATTTAGCGTAAAGCGTGGGTCTGTAAAAAAGAAGTTGAAAACAAGCACACTCAAAACAGAAGAAATAATGCTGTACATTCTGCCTGACGTTACAATTGAAGTAACTAAGACACTTAAAATGTAAATAGTTATGATGTTTGCTTCACTAAAACCCAATCTAAAAAAAACTGAACCAATAATTGTAGCTGTCACTAAAAGCAAAACGCTTTTTAGCGTGTCGGGAAGGTTAAAACTTAATGGGTTTTGGTGGTATTTTTTCGCTTTATACCTCACTAGTTCTTTGTCTGGGATAATGTGTATATCAAGATTAGGAGCTAACATTGTTAGTTTTTCAGTCAAAGGCGATTTGCCAAAAAAATATCTCCTTCTTGCATTATTCCTTCCTAGAACAATTTTTGAAACGCCTGAAAATCTTGCAAATTCTGCGATTTGCAGTGCAATGTCGTCACCATAAACTGTCTCTATTTTTGCACCAAGTTGCTGTGCAAGACGGATATTCTCACGAAGTCTGTTTTTGTTTTCTTCAGTCATAACTATAAAATCAGGTGTCTCGACAAACAACGCTGTAAAGGCCCCTTTAAATGCACTTGCCATTCTTGATGCTGTCCTTATTATTTTTGCATTACTAGGCGATGAGGAAAGACAAACTAAAATATGCTCCTCTGTGTAGTAGCCGAGGTTTTTGTCCGGACGTGACTTTTCGGTTAACTTATTGATTCTATCTGCACATCGTCTTAAAGCAATTTCACGAAGTGCAACAAGGTTTTCAACGCTGAAAAAATTAGAAAGTGCTTTTTGAGCTTGCTCTTCTTTATAAATTTTACCTCGATTAAGTCGCTCAATAAGCTCACCCGGCTCTATATCCACAAGTTCTACTTGATCCGCTTTATCAAAAACATTATCAGGGATTCGCTCTCTGACAATAACTCCAGTAATTGAACTTACCATGTCATTAAGGCTTTCAATGTGTTGGACATTAACAGTTGTATAAACATCAATTCCAGCTGTTAAAAGCTCATCAATGTCTTGATACCTCTTAATATGGCGACTGTCGTCTGCGTTAGTATGAGCTAGCTCATCAACCAAAATAAGTGCCGGATGACGTTTTACAGCTACATCTAAATCAAACTCATTAGTTGTAATGTTATTATGCTTTACAAGGCGTGTAGGTAAACATTCCAAGCCTTCTAAAAGTGCTGCGGTCTGAGGACGTGAGTGCGGCTCAATATAACCAACCACTACATCAATTCCGTGCTTTTTTGCAGCACGTGCGGCTTTTAGCATTGCGTAAGTCTTGCCGACACCGGCAGCATACCCAAAGAATATTTTAAGGTGCCCTCTTTTGTCCATGGACTGTTCGGCTTTGATTTTTTTTAAAATAAGGTCGGGGCTTTTTCTATAGTCCTCCAAATTATCACCACCCATTTTTGCTTTTTAGAAAAAAATGTCTGCATTCTTGTTACACTCATTGTAACATAAAAAATATAAAATTAACATCATTTTATTATTTCGTCAAGCATTAAATTGACTTTTAATACATTCACAGTTTCCTCACCGAAAATGCCAAAAAGCTTTTTATTTGTGCATTTATTAATAATATCCAAAATTTCATCTTGTGTTTTGTCATTTTCTTTAGCAAGCCTTGCAACTTGATATTTTGCCGCTGCGATTGATATATGAGGATCAAGTCCACTTCCAGAACAAGTAACTAAATCAACAGGCACAGCCGTCATATCCATATCCGGATTTAACTTCATCATTTTTTCCACTCTCTTTTTAATAAGCAATTCGTATTCTTCACTTGCAGGACTTAGGTTAGAGGGTGAAGCATACATAAGAACTTTTCCGTCCTCATCTTTAAAAGTTGAAACATCAAGATTCATAACACGTCCCCACATGTGATTTTCATCTTCATATTGTTGAGCTAAAAGCTGTGAGCCATATTTTTTTCCATCAACTTCAATTATACTTCCATTCGCCTTATCTTTGAAAAAAAGCTGTCCTATTCCTGTAACAACGCATGTATATAAAATACCACATATAAAAGTGAATATCAGTAGTAATAATGCGGCGCGTGGCCAAACTGCTTTAAAATTTTTCATATTAATCCTCCTTATTATACTAAGTTAAACAAAACTAACAGCATGTCAATTAGCTTTATGAAAATAAACGGAGCCACAAGTCCACCTAAACCATAAACCAAAAGATTACGACTTAATAGCTTTCCTGCTGACACTTCACGGTATTTTACACCTTTTAAAGCTAAAGGAATAAGAGCTATTATAATAAGTGCATTGTAAATAATAGCAGATAAAACAGCACTTTGCGGTGAATGAAGTCCCATAATATTTAGTGATGACAGATTTGGATAAAGCCCTAAAAATAGTGCTGGTATTATTGCAAAATATTTTGCAAGGTCATTTGCAATGGAAAAAGTAGTCAAACTTCCTCTTGTCATTAAAAGCTGTTTTCCTATTCTGACAATGTCAATTAACTTTGTCGGTGACGAATCAAGATCAACCATATTTCCTGCTTCTTTTGCAGCTTGTGTTCCTGTGTTCATAGCTACTGCAACATCCGCCTGAGCAAGTGCCGGAGCATCATTTGTGCCATCACCAGTCATTGCTACTAGATGTCCCTTTGCCTGAAAATCACGAATCATGTCAAGCTTTCCTTCAGGAGTAGCTTCTGCTAAAAAGTCATCAACTCCTGCTTCGGCTGCAATTGCAGCTGCTGTTAATGGATTGTCACCAGTTATCATAATTGTTTTTATTCCCATTTTACGAAGATCAGCAAACTTTTCTTGCACTCCTGATTTGATTATGTCCTTAAGATGGATAATACCCAATATCTTGTGATTTTTTGCTACAACAAGCGGCGTTCCACCTTGTGATGAAACTGCCTTGACTGCTAAATCGCATTCATCAGAAAATACTCCACCATGTGAAGTGACATATTCTTTTACAGAATCCGCAGCACCTTTTCTAATTTCATTTCCATCATAATCCACTCCACTCATGCGAGTTTTTGCAGTGAAAGGAATAAACGTCATTTCTTTGTTGCTTAGTTGTCTCTCACGAATATTAAAATTGGTTTTTGCTAGAATAACAACGCTTCTACCCTCCGGCGTTTCGTCTGATAAAGAGGATAGCTGTGCCGCATCTGCTAATTCTTTTGCACTAACTCCGTCAACTGGAATAAACTCGCTTGCTTGGCGATTTCCGAGCGTGATGGTGCCAGTTTTATCAAGCATTAATATATCAACGTCACCGGCGGCTTCGATTGCTCTGCCACTCATTGCAAGAACATTTGCACGGTTAAGTCGTGACATTCCGGCAATGCCTATTGATGAAAGTAAAGCTCCTATCGTTGTTGGTGCAAGGCAAACAAGCAGTGCTACTAGTGTTGTTATAGACGTTGGATTTGCGATTCCTGCTTGATTTGCACAAAAAGCAGAATATGTATATAGTGAAATTGTAACTAGAATAAATATTATTGATAGTGCAACAAGAAAAATTTGCAGTGCAATTTCGTTTGGTGTTTTCTTTCTTGACGCACCTTCAACCATCGCAATCATTTTATCTAAAAAGCTCTCGCCTACTTCGCTTGTCACTCTTATAATAATCCAATCCGAAAGTACGGTTGTGCCACCCGTTACAGCACTTCTATCACCGCCACTTTCACGAATAACCGGCGCAGATTCACCTGTAATTGCACTCTCATCCACCGAAGAAGCTCCGTCTATGACCTCAGCATCAGCAGGAATTTGTTCATTTGCATAAACAATAACTATGTCGCCTTTTTTAAGTGTAGCAGAAGAAACGACTGTAATCTCATCTTTTTTTTCTATAGATGGAATTTTATTTGCATTGACGTCTTTTTTTGCAGCACGCAATGAATCCGCTTGTGCCTTGCCTCTACCTTGAGCAATTGCCTCAGCAAAATTAGCAAATAAAACGGTAAACCAAAGTACAACTGCAATAGCTACTGTGTAAGCACTACTTGCATCTTTAATTCCAAAAAATGAAGCTATAGCAAGCAAAGTAGTTAGAATAGCAGAAATATATACTAAAAGCATAACAGGGTTTTGTGCTTGCGTTTTTGGAGAAAGCTTAATAAAAGAGTCCTTTATTGCTCTAAGAAACTGTTTTTTATCGGAATGAATATGTTTTGATGCCATAATAAATTATCTCCTTTATGCTATACTAGTAAAAAATTCGGCTATTGGTCCTAGTGCAAGTGACGGGAAAAAGCTTAATGCACCAATCAATAAAACGACGAATATTAATAAGAACACAAACAATGCATTTGTTGTAGAAAGTGTGCCTGAGGTGGTTGCAATTCTTTTCTTGCTTGCTAAACTTCCTGCTATTGCAAGCGTTCCAACAATTGGAACAAAGCGAGCAAAAAGCATTACAAGACCTAATGATACATTCAAAAACACAGTATTTGCGTTAAATCCTGCAAATGCCGAACCGTTGTTTGCACCGGCTGAAGTAAACGCATAAAGCATTTCAGAAAATCCATGTGCGCCGGTATTGTTAAGACTATTTGCAACCTCAGGAACAATAGCTGCAATTCCACTGCCAACAAGGATTGCAACAGGCGTTGCTAAGCATACTACAACTGCCCATTTCATTTCATAAGGTTCAATCTTTTTACCTAAAAATTCCGGTGTCCTACCGACCATAAGACCTGCTATAAACACAGTTAAAATAGCAAACGCTAACATGCCATAAAGTCCACAGCCAACGCCCCCGAATATAACCTCTCCTAGCTGCATCATAACCATGGTTATCATTCCACCTATTGGTGTATAGCTGTCGTGCATTGCATTAACTGAGCCGCTCGATGCAGCTGTAGTAAACGCTGACCAGGTAGAAGAGCTTGCAATACCAAATCGTGCTTCTTTTCCTTCCATGTTTCCGCCTGCCTGATTTACTGTGGTAATATCGACTGTGCCATTTTGTGCAAGCTGTGGAGTAGCAAGCTGTTCATTAACAGCAATACATGAAAGTGAGAGTACAAGGCAAATGAACATTGCCATAAATATTGCAATACCTTGTTTTTTATTTTTAACATTTCTGCCAAAAGTGAAACATAGTGCAGCAGGAATGAGTAAAATAGATAACATCTCAATAATATTAGTAAAGGCATTTGGATTTTCTAATGGGTGTGCTGAATTTGTACCAAAAAAGCCACCGCCATTCGTTCCGCTTTGTTTTATAGCAACCTGACTTGCTGCGGGACCTAAAGGAACAATCTGCTGGGTGACAATTTGTGCATCTTGGATAATTTTACCGTCTAGCGTGACAGTGTTAGCACTAACGTCAATCTCAGCGTCTGGTATAATGTCGCCTTGAACGCTCACGGCAATTGTCTCTAAAAGTGAAACTTTATCAGCCTGTCTGAAGTTTTGCACTACTCCGCCTGCAACTAAACAAAGTGAAATAATTAAATTAAGAGGAAGTAAAATATGTACTACAACACGTGTCAAATCTACCCAAAAGCTTCCCAGTCCGTCAGACTTTACTTTTATAAATCCACGTATTAATGCAAACAAAACAGATATTCCTACTGCTGCAGAAACAAAGTTTTGAACAGTTAAGCCTACTGATTGTATAAAGTAGCTTAGCGTACTTTCACCGGAATATGACTGCCAATTTGTGTTTGTGATAAAACTTACCGCAGTGTTAAATGATAAATCCCATTTAACTCCCGGTAAGCCTTGTGGGTTACCCGGCAAAAAGCCTTGAAACAGCTGTAACAAAAACAAAACCACAAGACCTATTACCGAAAAAGCAATCACGCTTAGAGTGTATTTCTTTCTAGACATTTGCTCTTCTTTTTTTACACGCATTAATTTGAAGATAACATTTTCACATGGGACTAACGCCTTAGAAAAAAATGTTTTTTCGCCATTCATAACCTTGCCGATATAAGCACCTAATGGAATAGCAAGAAGCACTAAAATGGCAAGATACATGACGTATTGTAAAACTGTTCCCATTATTTTTTATCTCCCCTCAATAAGATAACAACATAGTAAATTAAAAGTATAACCGCTATCGTCCCAATTACGGACGTTATAATTTGCATAACTTCCCTCTCCTTTATTGAATTAAACTTAGTGTAACACTAAAAATATTAAAGCAGTATTAACGCACTACACACTACATTAAGATTACATTAAGATATTAAATCCACCCAAGTAAAAACGAAATAGGAAACATAATTAAAACTGATAAAGTAAAAACTAAGAGTAAAATTACAATTGGCATTATAAAAAACGCACAGGATAATGAGATAATTGGATGAGTGCAAAACATTTTTGAAACAAAGCCATCGCTTTTCATATGTGTGTCGGATTTTTTAATTAAATTAATCATCAAAACCCCTCCTCATAAAACAAGTATACAGTGTTGTGTATAAAGTGAGTAAAAGTGTTTTATGAAAAGACGTTAAGAAAAAATAAAAGCAGTGGCTACTAAAAGTAGCCACTGCCATAAAATTCATATTAGTTATCTATTTCAAAAAGCACCAATAAAATTCTATACTGCATTTTTATATTTTGACATGCCCAATAAATTGTTTTTGCTCAACTTTTTCTTGCGTTTGCACTTTTATTGTTTATACCGCTTAATCATCATATCTATGATTTTTCGGTTTAACTCCACTACCTTTTCTTGACGACTGAACTTTCTTCATATCCGATATCTTTTCATCACTGGATTGGATAAATTTAGATAGCATATCTTCAAAAGTTTGTGGTTTAGAAGAAGCAGTTCGGTTGTTTTGACCACCTCTGTTATATCCAGCGCCCTGCCTATTAGCTCCATTACTAAAGTTAGTATTAGCATTGTTAGCTCGGTAATCGCTTTTAAAACCGCCTGGCTTTTGAGGCTGTTTTGGAGGTTGTGGCAGTGCTTTTTTGATGGACAAACTAATTTTTCCATCATCACTTATACTTAATATTTTAACTGTTACCTTTTGTTGTTCCTTTAAATATTCAGAAATGTCATTAACATATGTGGATGAAATCTCGGAAATGTGAACCATTCCAACTCCGCCACCATCTAAATCGATGAAAGCACCAAATTTTGTGATACTCGTTACCTTGCCATCCAGAATTTTTCCTACCTCATGCTGCATAGAAAAACTTTTGCCTCCTGTAATTTTTATTATATAATTGATAAAAACAAGCTATTCACCTGTTGTATCCATAAATACTCGTTCGTCCGGAAAAACAAAGCCGAATTTTTCACGTGCTATACGCATTATATATTCTTTTTCGTCTCCCGAATTTAAAATGTTTTTTAAATCTTCGTTTACAATACTTTGCTCTTCTTGCTCTTGCATAACACTTGCAAGTTGCTCTTTTCTTTTAGATATATCCATTTGCATAATAATGATAGAAACCACAACATATACCACAAAAGCAAATATAGCAAACTTAATTATTTTGCTTTTTTTTGCCCTAACTTTATCTTTTGGCACATCTTTTCTTCCTCTCACATTTATTAGCAAATGCTGTACTTTGATTATACACCATGTGTGTATCAGTTTTCAAGCTATTTTTCATATTTATTTTATTTCTTTTTGTTTTTTTTATTCGATTGTCAATAAACACAGTTAATTTCCTTTTAATGTTACATAAAAAGGATTTTAAAGGACTAATGATAATGTTGTGTACCCGTTTTATTAGTTTTCTAATAAAACAAATAATTGGTTTTACCGCCGCCATAAACAGTCGACTAATACTACAAAAATACAAAACAGCACCAAGACCAATGCCGATAATTAAAAAACCTCTGAGTTTGCCATTAGCACTTAATAAAACAAATGAGAAACAAAAAATTGTGCAAATAAAAAAATATGTTAAGTCTTCGATAAAAGACATTATGGCATTTGGCTTCACCGATAACCTTAAAATTCTAAATAAATCATAAAGGAATCCCAAAAACACGCCTAAAATGCAAGACTGCAAAAACAAGAACGTTTGTTGCGAAACGGAAATCATCATTCTATTTAAACATTCTTTTAAATATGCCGACATTTTTAAGTTGTTGCTCACTGTAACTTAAAGAGGTGAAATTGCCCTCAAGCGTTAGCTCACCTGTGTCGACATTAAGTTTATTAACATGCAGTTCTTGCCCTTTAATAGTAAGCTGACCGAGCGTTGTACTTAGCAAAATAACATTTTCGTCAAAGTTATCAACATTAAGCACTCCACCTAGTAAGAGCCTCTTTCGTTCTTCCATAATCACATTGTGTGGAAGAGGTGCTTGTTTCTTTTCTTCTTGCATAAGTAAAGACCCCCAAAACAGATTTATTACACTATAAATCTATTCAAAGCGAGCATCGTTTATGTCTATTTACTTAATTACTCTATCACTTCGTAATTTTGCGAAGCATCATCTTTACTTGTAAATTCGTTAACTTCTAGCACTTTCACAGATAAGTCTTTATTACCCATCATAATTCTTATTATGTCATCAGGTTTAACATTGTATGAAGCACGTGCAACAACGCCGTTAACGCTAATTTTTCCGGCATCACACGCATCATTTGCAACAGTTCGTCTTTTTATGAGCCGAGTTACTTTTAAATATTTATCTAATCGCATAATAATCTCCTTTATATTTTAAGTGCGAGAAAAATTAAACCGGCCTTAATTAAAAAGCCGATTTAACAAATTAATTATTTAACAATGTCTTTTAATGCTTTACCAGCTTTAAATGCAGGAACTTTTGTAGCGGCAATATTGATTTTTTCGCCTGTAGCAGGATTTTGACCTTCTCTAGCAGCACGGTCGCGCACTTCAAATGTACCAAACCCTACTAACTGAACCTTATCTCCAGCTTTTAAGCTTTCTGATATTGATTCGATAGTTGCATTTAGTGCTTTTTCAGCATCTTTTTTTGTTAAATTTGTTTTTTCAGCAATTGCAGTTACTAATTCTACTTTTGTCATTTTATTGACCTCCTAAAATTATTATGTTCACAGGGTTGTCCCGGAACTTACAAATTTTTCTTCGCATTACTATAATACTCTATCCATTGCCTAATAGTCAAGTCTTTTATTGATTTTTTTACTAGTTTACAGTGTTTTTTTGCTGTTTTCACCTTATTATCAAAATTGTCTGCCGTTTTTGGCAAAATGCTCGTAACAATCTGCAAATACGCTCATACCTATATGCAATAAGAGTAAAGTACAGATGCAGTTATTTCACGGCAGACTTTTTTGTATTTACCTAACTATCTTTAATTTTAGTAAAATATGAAGAATTTTTTTGCCTTTTGGAAGCATAAGTATATCGTCCTTTGAAATTGCATTGAGCAGTGCCAAAAGCAAAATATACGATATACCAGCCACTATAATTGATAAAACTGTTACAATGCTAGCACTAGTGATAAACTTTGCAATGATTTTATGACTTAAAAGTGCCATCAATCCACAGCCACCGCCAGCTAAAGCAGGTTTTATCATTATGCTCATAACATTAAGATTAATTCCGCAAATTTGTTTAAGCTTACTTAAACTTAAAAATGTTATTATAACATAACAAGCTAGCGTACTGATTGCCGCACCCTTGATGTTTATTTGAGGCATTCCTACCAAAACCAAATTGAGTACAAGCTTGACAATTGCTCCGGTAAACAGAAACTTAACTGGTAAATCAACTCGCCCTATACCCTGAAGCACCGCATTAACCGGCGTGACCAATGCTAAAAACACTGCCGCAATTCCCAAAATTGTAAGTGATGGTGCCGCCGCAAATATTACGCCCTCGTTGCCGTGATATAATAACGCCAATATCGGTTGTGATAAAAAAGCAATTCCAAAACCTGCAGGAGCAGCAATGAGCATCGTCATTCTTATAACTGACTCAATATTAAGCTTTATTGCCGGCTTATCCTGACGTGTCCAAGCTGCAGTGACATTTGGTAAAGCACTTTTACCCAGTAAATTTGTAAAAGCCGGAACAAGGTTA
>JAVWHI010000022.1:0-13805 GCA_036640155.1 Oscillospiraceae bacterium
CACAAATGTAACTAAATAACACAAAATGCTCGCCGAGTTAATTCGGCGAGCATTTTTTAAAAAAAGAAAATATAACTCATGAACATATGTTTTTTATTATTGTAAAAAGAGAATAATAGTGATATACTAACTAACATAAACACAAATTATAACAAAGGCAGATAAAAGTAATCGCTATGTAACGAGGTATATTTTATGTTCGATTTAAAAAGCAAATTTACGCCAACCGGAGACCAGCCTCAAGCTATTGAAAAACTAGTTGAGGGTTTACAAAGAGGCGATAAAGAACAGACATTGCTAGGAGTTACAGGCTCCGGAAAAACATTTACAATGGCAAATGTCATTGCAAAACTTAATCGTCCAACGCTTGTTTTGGCACATAATAAAACATTAGCGGCTCAGCTGTGTTCGGAATTTAGAGAGTTTTTCCCGAATAACGCTGTAGAGTATTACGTTTCTTACTATGACTATTATCAGCCTGAAGCATATATCCCAAACACAGACACTTATATTGAAAAAGATAGTGCAATTAACGATGAAATAGATAAATTACGCCATTCTGCAACGTCTTCGCTAGCAGAAAGACGTGATGTGATTATAGTTTCAAGTGTTTCATGTATTTATTCATTAGGAAGTCCTATCGATTACAGAACTATGGTTATTTCCTTGCGTCCTAATATGAAAATCAGTCGTGACGATTTGCTTCGACGTCTTGTAGAAATCCAATATGAGCGAAATGACATTAATTTTGTTAGAAACAAATTCCGAGTGCGTGGCGATGTTGTCGAGGTTTTGCCGGCATATTCTGCAGATACAGCTGTTAGAATTGAATTTTTTGGTGATGAAATTGACAGAATATCAGAGTTTGCACCATTAACAGGTGAAGTAAAATCAGTTTTAAACCATATTGCGATTTACCCTGCCTCCCACTACATTGTACCTAAAGAAAAACTTTTTGAAGCAGTCAAGGATATTGAACAAGAACTTGAACAGCGAGTTAAATATTTTAAAGACAATCAAATGCTTTTAGAGGCTCAAAGAATCGAACAAAGAACAAAATATGATATCGAGATGTTAAACGAAATTGGTTTTTGCAAGGGCGTGGAAAACTATTCGAGAATTATGTCACGACGTCCGGCAGGAAGTGTACCTTACACTTTGCTCGACCACTTTCCTGAAGATTTTTTACTGTTTGTCGACGAATCTCATGTGTCACTCCCTCAAGTTAGAGGAATGTACTTTGGCGATAGAGCAAGAAAAACATCACTTATTGACTATGGCTTTAGACTTCCATCAGCATACGATAATAGACCTCTTAACTTTGATGAATTTTATAATAAAACTAATCAAATAGTGTTTGTAAGTGCAACCCCGGGTCCTTTTGAAAAAGAACATTCAAAACAAATTGTAGAACAGGTTATAAGACCTACCGGGCTTTTAGATCCTGTTATTGTTGTTAAGCCAATTGAAGGTCAAATGGAAGACATCATTTTTCAGATAAATATGCGAACACAAAAAGGTGACAGGACTTTAGTAACAACGCTTACTAAAAAAATGGCAGAAGATTTAACAGCATACTTTGACAATATCGGAATAAAAGTAAAATATATGCACTATGGAATTGATACCATTGAAAGAATGGAAATTATAAGAGATTTGCGTTTAGGAAAATTTGACGTTTTAGTGGGAATTAATTTACTTCGAGAAGGACTTGATATCCCCGAAGTTTCGTTGGTGTGCATTTTAGATGCTGATAAGGAAGGCTTTTTGCGTTCTGAAACTTCCCTAATTCAGACAATCGGACGTGCAGCTAGAAGTTCTGACGGTATGGTTATTATGTATGCCGATCATGTTACCTCGTCGATGGAGCGTGCGATTGCAGAAACTCAAAGACGGCGTGATATTCAACAGCAATATAATATCCAAAACAATATAACTCCAACTTCAATTCAAAAAGATGTTCGAGATATCATTGAAATCAGTAATAAAGATGACGTAACATCAATCAAAGCACGCAAGTTAAAACGTGGTGAAAAAGAGCAGCTTATTAAGAAGTTAACAACTGAAATGAAAAATGCGGCAAAATTATTAGAGTTTGAACATGCTGCATTTTTACGTGATAAAATTGAGGAATTAACAAAACAATAAAATAACAAGGAGAAAAAAATGGCAATAGATAAAATAATTATAAAGGGTGCAAGAGAACACAACCTTAAAAATATCAATCTTGAAATTCCACGTGATAAATTCGTTGTTTTCACCGGACTTTCAGGCTCTGGAAAGTCTTCACTTGCGTTTGACACAATATACGCTGACGGTCAAAGAAGGTATGTTGAAAGTTTATCTTCATATGCACGTCAATTTTTAGGACAAATGGACAAGCCCGATGTAGATTCTATTGAGGGACTTTCACCAGCAATATCTATCGACCAAAAAACAACCTCGAGAAATCCTCGCTCTACTGTTGGAACAGTTACAGAAATATACGACTATCTTAGATTGTTATATGCAAGAATAGGTGTGCCTCACTGCTGGGTTTGCGGTAAAGAAATATCACAGCAAACAGTAGACCAAATGGTGGATAAGATTTTATCTTTGCCGGAAAAAACAAAGATTCAAATATTAGCTCCTATTATTCGTGGCCGCAAAGGCGAACATACTAAGGAACTCGACCAAGCACGAAAAGCCGGCTTTGTTCGCATAAGGGCTGATGGGAATATGTACGACTTATCCGAAGAGATAACTCTTGATAAAAACAAAAAACATAATATTGAAATAATTATCGACCGCTTAATTGTGAAAGAAGACATAAAGTCACGCCTTGCTGATTCAATAGAGGTAGCATTAGGTCTTTCAGGCGGTATATTAATTGTGGACGTATTAGATAAAGAAGAGTTAATGTTTTCACAAAATTACGCTTGTCCGGAGCATGGAGCTAGTATTAGTGAACTCGAGCCTAGAATGTTTTCCTTTAATGCACCTTATGGTGCTTGCGAAAAATGTACAGGGCTTGGCACTTTTTTAAAAGTCGACCCTGACTTAATTGTACCAAACAAAAAGCTTTCGATACGTGACGGTGCAATTAAAGCTAGCGGTTGGTATTTTGGGCAGTCGGGAACGATAGCACAGATGTATTACGAAGCTTTAGCAGAACATTATAAGTTTAGTCTTGATACACCTTTTTGTGACCTTCCTAAAAAAATTGCCGATGTTCTTCTATTCGGTACAAATGGGCAACGTTTTAAAATGACCAGAAAAAACGAATATGGTGAAGGGACATATATAACTGAATTTGAAGGCATAGCCAATAACCTCGAACGCCGATTCAGAGAAACACAAAGTAATTTTATGCGTGAGGAAATATCTCAGTGTATGAGTTCACACTTGTGTCCGGATTGCAACGGTGAAAGACTTAAAAAGGAAATTTTATCTGTGACGGTCGGAGGAAAAAACATTAGCGAGTTTTGTAAAATGTCCATTAATGAAGCACTGGTTTTTGTAAATGAATTAAAACTCAATACACGTGAAATGATGATTGGTGAGCAGGTTTTAAAAGAAGTAAAAGAAAGACTAAGCTTTTTAGTCAGTGTTGGGCTTGATTACCTAACTCTTTCACGAGCAGCAGCAACTCTTTCAGGCGGTGAAAGTCAACGAATAAGACTTGCAACGCAAATCGGTTCGTCACTTGTCGGCGTTCTTTATATCCTTGACGAGCCTAGTATTGGACTGCACCAAAAAGACAATGATAAACTTATAGCAACACTAAAAAGGTTGCGAGATTTAGGCAACACGCTTATTGTTGTTGAACACGATGACGATACTATGTTTGCAGCAGACTACATTGTTGATATAGGCCCCGGTGCCGGCGTTCACGGTGGTGAAGTTGTGTGTGCCGGAACAGTCAAGGATATTATGGCGTGTAGCGAGTCAATTACAGGTCAGTATCTAAGTGGCGCCAAAAAAATAGACGTGCCTAAATCAAGAAGAAAAGGCAATGGTAATTTCTTAAGTATAAAAGGTGCAAGCCAGAACAATCTAAAAAATATCGACGTAGATATTCCACTGGGTACATTTACGTGCGTTACAGGAGTGTCCGGCTCCGGTAAATCCTCACTTGTAAACGAGGTTATATATAAACAAGTATTCAAAACTCTAGGCGGGTCAAGAATTATTGCCGGCAAGCATAAAGAAATATTGGGAATTGAAAATATCGATAAGATTATTGATATAAATCAATCACCAATTGGCAGAACTCCACGTTCAAATGCCGCAACGTATACAGGTGTCTTTGGTGATATCCGTGAAATTTTTGCTATGACTCAAGATGCAAAGATGAAAGGCTACAATATAGGACGTTTTTCATTTAACGTTAAAGGTGGCAGATGTGAAGCGTGTCAAGGCGACGGAATAATTAAAATTGAAATGCACTTTTTACCTGATATCTTTGTTCCTTGTGAAGTTTGCAAAGGAAAAAGATACAATAGAGAAACTTTGGAAATTAAATATAAGGGTAAATCTATTGATGACGTTTTGAATATGACAGTTGAAGAAGCAATGATTTTTTTCGAGCCAATTCCTAAAATATACAACAAAGTTAAAACTCTTTATGAAGTGGGTTTAGGGTATGTTAAGATGGGTCAACCGGCAACTACTTTATCTGGTGGCGAGGCACAGCGTGTAAAACTAGCGACAGAACTATCAAAACGCTCAATCGGAAAAACATTATATATCCTTGATGAGCCAACAACCGGTCTGCACGTTGCCGATGTTCACAAGCTTATCGAAATGCTAGGTAGGCTAGTTGACGCTGGGAATACCGTTTTAGTCATCGAACATAACCTTGATGTGATAAAAACCGCTGATTATATCATTGACTTAGGCCCTGATGGTGGTACTAAAGGTGGCATGGTTATTGCAAAGGGAACGCCCGAAAAAATATGTTTATCAAAAAAATCTTATACCGGTGAATATTTAAAAAAATATTTACAAAAATAATAATATATCTATTTACAAAGGTAAACTGTAAGGGTATACTGAATTTATAAATTTTATGGAGGTGTCAGTATGAAAAAATACGTTTGTGATGTTTGCGGTTATGTTTATGACCCTGAGGTAGGTTGTCCGGAAGCTGGAATTGATCCAATGCCTTGGGACGAAGTTCCAGAAGATTTTGTTTGTCCTTTATGTGGGGTAGGCAAGGACATGTTTAGTCAAGAGTAATAATTTTATAAAAACTTAGCTGAGCGTTATAGCATAACTCCTTACTGCTCAGCTAAGATTTTATGTGGGAAAAAGAAAGAGAGACACATTATGTATTCAAAACAAATTACAAAAGATGTTTATAGCGTTGGAGTTTTAAATCCAAACATGCGTGTTTTTGATATTATCATGAAAACGGATTTTGGAACAAGCTATAATTCATATATCGTCAAAGGAAGCGAAAAAGCAGCATTAATTGATGCTTCACATTTAACTTTTACACAAAGCTTTGTTGAAAATATCAAAAGTGTAATTGAGCTTGAAAAGATAGACTATTTAATAATGAATCACAACGAGCCGGATCATTCAGGCGCTATAGCAAAGCTTTTAGAAATTGCACCGCATATTAAAATAGTCACCTCGCAAGCTGGCGCAATTTACCTAAAAAATATTATTAATAAAGACATTGCAATAACTGTAGTTAAAGATGGCGACACCTTAGAGCTAGGTAACAAGCAACTGAAGTTTATAAATGCACCGTTTTTGCATTGGCCTGACTCAATGTTTACTTATTCTCAATCTGATAAAGTTCTTTTTTCGTGCGATTTTTTTGGCAGTCATTATTGTGAGCCAGAAGTTATTGACACAAAAATAACATATAAAGAAAATTATTTTACAGCTTTAAAAGGCTACTATGATGCTATTTTCGGTCCATTTGGCAAATATGTTCAAAACGGACTTAAAAAAATTCAAGGCCTTGACATTTCTTATGTCGCTACAAGTCATGGACCAATTTTAAGTAAAGATGGCGTTTTGGACGAAGTTGTGAAAAAATATAGCGAATGGAGTAGTGAAAAACTCCACGACGAAAAAATAATTCCGCTATTTTTTTGCAGTGCATATGGCAACACAAGACTTATTGCAAAAAGTATAGCACAAGGAATAAAAAACGTTTTTCCGACTGCTATAGTCGAAACTTATGATATTATTAAGCACGATATGGCACAAATGTCCGCCTTATTAAATGACAGTGACGCTTTTTTACTAGGCAGTCCTACCCTTAATAAAGATGCAGTTGCGCCTGTGTGGCAACTTTTATCCGGTGTCGATGCCATTAATATAGCTAAAAGACCGGCTGCAATTTTCGGCTCTTATGGTTGGAGTGGCGAAGCGTTTCAAAGTTTAACAAAGAGACTTGAGAGTTTAAAGGTGAATTTAGTACAAGAGCCTTTTAAAGTTTGCTTTGTTCCTACTTCCGACGACTTGAAAAATGCACAGCTATTTGGAGAAACTTTTGCAAAAGCACTAAAATAAATGTAAAAGCCACGTCTACCAGCTTTGGAAGGCGTGACTTTTAAATTAGTTTTTCCGAAACCCTGTGGTTGTGACATATGCAACAAGGTTTTCAAGTTCATCAGTTATGATAATTTCATAAACGCACGTTGTTTTGCCGGATTTGATACACCTTGCACTAGATAATAAAACCTCACCCCGTGCTACACCAACAAAGTTTATCTGACTTGATAAAGAAACAGTGAGTGGCGAGTCGACGTTCGCCGCAACCGCAAAAGTAAAATCTGCAAGCGTAAATATAGCGCCCCCCATTACACTGTTTGCTGCATTTAAGTGCTGTTTCTCGATTTTAAAACTGCATTTGCATGTCGTTAGGCTTACTTCGTCTATTTTAATTCCTGTTGTCTGTGTGGCATATATATCACCACTAAAGCGTTGAATTGCTTCTTTTTTATAATCCTTTTCCAACTTTATCCTCCCACTTATTGTTACGTTTGCCAAGATAAGAATAACCCTACTTGTTATATTTGACTCTCTTAATTTTACAGCAATTTTTTTTAAAAACACACCCAAATTTGTGAACAATATAATTCCATTTTGTAAAAAATAATCTTTTCGTACAAAAAACCTACCCTTTAATAAAATTGACACCAATTTGTAATTGATTAATTCGTCAGTTGAGAGTATAATAGCCTTATATTACCTGCTACCACTTAATTTAAAGTGAAAATTGGTTTTTGTTATTAGTAGTGATATATGCAGTTTTTTTAATATTTTTTTAATTTAAGGATTGATTTAGATGGCTGTTCCACGTTATGCAAAAAAAAAGTCCAAGTTGCCACCTATGTTTTATATACTAGGATCACTTGTAGTTTTGGTTGTTATTCTCGTAATAATGTTTATTTCGTTTGTAATAAAAGATAAAAAAGAGCAAAATAAGTCACCTAGTTTGCCCTCAAAGCCGGTCTCAGACACTGGTAGCTCCAGCACTGGAAATTCAAGCACAGATTCAAAAAGCAGCTCCACCGAACCGCCTTCCTCGTCTTCTAGCAGTGTATCGGCCTCAGTTATTGTATCTTCAAAGCCGGACGCCGCACCAATGAGTTATTTAGACGACGCTCTTTTAATTGGAGACTCAATTTCGGTGGGATTTTCAGCATATGGCGCACTGCCTACAGCTAATGTTTTAGCTAGCCGAAATGTTTCACTTGATAAAATACATTTGAATAAAAAAGTGTACTCTACTCCACAAGGAGACTTAACACTTAATGAGGCACTTGCAGGTAAATCCCCTAAGAAGATTTACATTTTGTTAGGCTCTAATGGTATTCCGGGGCTTGAAAATACGCTACACATTAAGTATTATGAAGAGATGCTTAAAAATATAAGGGACAAATTCCCCGATGCGATTATATATACGCAGTCTGTAACCCCAGTAACTGCTAAATGTGAGCAGGATAGACCTGTCATGAATAATGCTAAAATAAATGAGTTTAACGCATTAATAAAGGAATTATCGCCAAAATACAATGCGTATTATTTAGACATATCCACTGTATTAAAAGATTCAAGTGGGACTTTAAATACAGATTTTGCTGAAAAAGACGGTATACATTTTAAAGCCGCAACATATCAAGTTATATTAAATTACTACTTAGCGAACGCAAAATAATTGATGGAGGAAACCAAAATGAAAAAGATTGCATTGTTTTTATGTGCAGTTGTCATTACTATTGGACTTGCAAGCTGTTCCCAACAAGTGGCGGATGTACCGACAAGTGAAATCATGAGTCAGGTTCGCTCTCAAATTGAACTGCCAGAAATGGGCGACATTAAAAAAGAAGCAATTGCCGCTTATATGGATCTAAAGCCAGAGGATATGACCGAAATGTCATATATTATATCAGGCAGTGGAATTACGGCAGATGAACTTTTTGTAGCAAAAGCGGCAGATAAAGCAGGCGCAGAAAAAATAAAAGCCGCAGCCGAAAAAAGAAAAACTAAGCAACATAAAGAATTTGAGTCATACAATCCTGATGAAGTTCCAAAACTTGAGAAGGCTTATATAGGAATTAAAGGAAATTATGTTATCTTTGCTGTCACTAATGACAGTTCAAAAGTAAGCTCATTATTCGACAAGGCACTTACAAAAAACGCAAAATAGGAGGACATATGGTAATTGAGTCTGTGGCTATTATTATGATAATCGCTGTTGTTATGTTTGGTTATTTAAGGACAAATAAGAAAGAGTATGCCCTTGTTACATTACCTCTACTTATTTTGCCTTTTACAAACGTGATTGCAGAAATTCTGTGTGAAACAATATCCAAATTTGATGGACTTACAATAAGCATTGTAACAAACTTTTCAGGCTTGATACTAACTGGTGTGCTATTGTTTTTAACATCAAAAAATCTTCCAACTAAAAAGAAGCAAATTGTATTTATTATTTTAGCATTAATTTATTCGATTGCTTTATTTTTAATTTTTGTTTGTTCTAGAATACCGGCATAAAATTCATTATTGACGAGTTTAAACACGTCAAATCAAAAAAACGGAGGGATATCAGTGAAAAAATCAACAGTAATATTTTATTCGGCATTTGCAGCGCTGCTAGCACTTTATTTATTCTTTGCAGCTCCTAACTTAAATCCAATGTATTCTGATGGAGCATTCTTTTGGCTTGTAGTTTTAACAGTTGCATCTATCGTCCCTGCAATTGGCTCATTAAAAGCATTTTCATTTAAAATCGTTGACGGTCAACCGAAATTTAGTTGGAATAAAGAGGCAGTTAAAGTCCATAAATGGATTATTATACTAGTAGGCGCATTGTGGGTAGTATTTTTTGCAATAACCATTATCTTTACACCACTTTTCTTTTCTAAGTCATATAAAAACCAATTGCCTGAGCCAACAGTAAAAGATTTTAACGCAGAAGTTCAAGCTATTGATATTTCAAAAATTCCAATCGTTGATAAAGCATTAGCATCAACACTTGCTGATAAAAAATTAGGCGAGAAAGAATCTTTGGGAAGCCAAGTTATTTTAGGCGAGCCAACAATACAAATGGTTGATGGCGATTTAGTGTGGGTTGTTCCACTTCATCACTCAGGATTCTTTAAATGGCTTTCTAATATGGACGGAGCTGCTGGTTATGTAAAAGTTTCCGCTACTAATTTGCAAGACGTTTCATATGTAGAAAATTATAAAATTAAAATTCAACCTAACTCATTTTTCTTAGACGATTTGGAAAGAAAAGCTCGTTTTTCTGGCGGATTGTTCACAGGAATGACGGACTATTCATTCGAATTAGATGACAGTGGAAATCCATATTGGGTTGTTACTACTTATAAACCTACATGTGGTTTTGCATTACCTGAAGCAACCGGCGTTATAGTGGTTGATGCACAAACTGGTACATCACAAAAATATACAATAGAAAACTTACCTGAATGGGTTGACAGAGTTCAGCCTGAAGACTTTATTATAAATCAAATTAATAATAAAGGCGAATATGTCAATGGTATCTTTAACTTTTCAGATAAAGATAAGTTTAAAACTTCAAAAGGACAAAATGTAGTTTATAACAACGGTAACTGTTACTTATTCACTGGTGCGACAAGCGTTGGCGCTGATGAAAGTGCATTAGGATTCTACATGGTAGATATGGTTACTAAAGAGCCTATTCTGTACAAAATGGGTGGAGCTACTGAATATTCAGCAATGGATTCAGCACAAGGAAAAGTTCAGGACTTGCGTTATGAGGCAACATTCCCGATTATCTTAAACATTAATGATGAGCCAACATATTTTATGACACTTAAGGATTCCGCAAAGCTTATTAAAAAATATGCCTTTGTTTCAATTAAAGATTATATGATGGTTGGTATTGGCGATACAGTAACAAACGCTAAAGATGATTACTTAAACGTTTTAGCTAATGCCGGCGCACAACTTGATCTTAACAAGGCAGAGGAAATAAAAACTGAGCAAGTTCAAGGTGTAATTGAGCGTATTAGTTGGAACATTCTTGATAATGTAACAACATATTCGTTCACACTTGAAAATAATCCAAATATTTATATCGTCCCTGCTGACAAGTCAATAGAAATCGCTCTTACTCAAAAAGGCGATGCAGTCACGATTGATTGCAAAAAAGCAAACGAGACTGTTTATCAAGTAACAAAATTTGATAACGCTGCGTTACCAGCTAAAAAGTAAATATTAACTTAAACATAATAAACCCCCTTAGAATAGTTTCCTTGAAACATTATTCTAAGGGGGTTATTGTCTCTTAATTTTAAGGTCTATGCACACTGTCGTGGTAGTTATAGTTTTGTGTATATTTATCAAGGTGACATACACCATAAAAAAGCAAAATACCGTTTACAAACTTTATAATTTAATAAGCATTATATTATAAAGCTTAAAATTAATCACGCTTTTTTAATAATAACGGTGGCTCATAAACTGAATCAATTATTGTTGCGAAGGAATCTTTTGCTGCAATATCCTCATCAGTTACATAGTGAATATCTAAAAGCCCATCACAACTATATCCAGTTTGCAAGAAATTTATTTGTGCTAAACACAAGCTCCAACCGTTAAACCACTGATTCATAATTTCTATTTGTTCCTTTGTAGCGTCAATATGAACTAATAAATCAATATCACTGTTAAGTCTTGCACAACAAGAATTAGTGCTACCAAAAAGATAAATTGCCTTAATACCAAAAGCCACCAGGTCTAAATCTTTTGCTATTTGTTCTGCCATAAAATGTCGCCATTGCCAACCGTGCATATCTACTTCACTATCTTTTTTCTCGGCAGTGTATGGATTGTCTTTTTCGGTTGTGTGTGGGGTATCCAAATATGCTACAGCACTTTGCAAGTCAGCATTCATGCGAATTATAGCTTCGTTATTATTATATATTGCAGGAATGTTTATGACTTTGATAACCTCATCTAAATACGCATATTCAGGCAACATTTGACTTAAAGCGTTACTGTTATCAAAAAAACTACGATTAAAAATATTGTTTTTATCTTCCGGATAGAGTGGCAAATAATATATACCAGCCTCCACTAAATCCTGAAAAAAGTGTGTTCCAAATGAAAGTTCAGGACGAAATCCATCTTTTTCACTTGCCACTTCAATCAACATAGCTGTATTACAAATATCACTGTAAGTTACCGGCACGCCCAATTTAATATCGCCTCTGCTACCCCATCTACCGGGACCTATAAGAATAAATGACTTTCTAAGTAGCATTTTGTTGAGCGCACTCACAGCGTTTCCTACACTTTGCATGTCTTGATGTGTAGGAAGTTTGCTATATTTTTCGGGGTCAACGTAAACTACAGTTTTTATGCCTCTTACCTTGCCATTTGATATATACTTGTTCGCTGTGAAAATCCTGGTCTTTGTCTTTATTTCAGACGGAATAGCAGGTGGGTCATTAATGTCGCCTTTACTTTGAGGGCGGCACTGTAAAATATATATATATTGTTCGTCAGCGGCAAATTCCATATCAACTGCAAATCCCAAAGCATCTTGTAAAATTAAAAGCAGTGTTCTTATTTGCGTAGCAACAGCAGTCTTTTTTATAAGTCCGTTAAATGTTACGATAAAATTATCAGTTTTAAAATTGGTTGTAATCATATTAACGTCACGAATTATATCGTCACTAATTGTTGAAACAACGTTGTTTATATGTGGAATCTTATCGCCATATTCACGCACAACTTGTTCAATTGACAAAGTGCAAAACTCATCATTTTGAGTATCTATGACGTCCATATACTTAGATGAGTACTTTTGCATTTCCGATGGAATCTGATTTAGTGTTAGATTAGGTTGAGCTGGGGAAATTAACATTGGATAATCGTCTTTAAGTCTATCAACCGCACGAGTACCTAAGCCCACTACAAGTCTTATTAAGCCATCCTCACGCCTTATTCGTGGTGACCAACGAAACTCATTATTGCTAAAGGCAACACCTGCATATAGTGGAAAATAATATTCCCCAATCTGGTTTCCAACAACTTCTTGAATAATAATTCCCATGTTTTCAGGGCTATCGAGTAAATTACGCTCTTTCCGATATTGTATTGCATCGTGATTATATATCGAGGAATACACCTCTAAAATGCTATCTACAAGCTTATCTAGACGTGTTTGCTTATCTTTGGTATTTGGTATGAATAGGCTCTTATATTTCCCAGAAAATGCCGACCCTATTTGATCCTCAAGTAAACTCGAAGAACGCACAATCAGCGGTTTACCACTGCAATTATCCAATAAATGACGAAGATTATTAAGCATATAAGGCGAAAGCGTAAGGTTTTTTATTGTTTGGATTATCTTCGGATAAAGTATGCGAATCTCAGCAATGTCTTGATATTTGTGTTCGTTTAACTCCTGTAAGTTATTATCATTGATGAGTTTAGAAAATTCTTCTACAGGAATGTACCACGTTTTTGGAAACCTAATGTTTTCAAGCTCGGGATGAGTAGAAAGTTGATTTTTTATTATCTGTTGTGATAAAAAAATCCCGGTTGCTTTTCCGCCTATTTTACCGCCTGTTCCCGGCGTAGAAATAATTGAATCCAAAAGTTCATCGAAACTTTTGGCGTCAACATATTGACGAATGTTTTCAATACGACTGGGTTGGTCTGTTAAAAAACGCCGTATTAATTCTACAAGAAGCCAACGATTCGTTGCTGTTGAAAGTGGCTCAAACGAGGTTGTTGCTCCTAAATATGACTTTAAGCTTTTTGAAATATCATTAACATCAGAAGCCTGATTTGTTATAATCTTAATCATTTCATACGTTTTAAACTGATAAATCCATCTGTTTACATTTTCATAAATAAAATCATTACTAAAATTAAACTTTGCAAATTTAAAAACACTATTACTAAAAGCTACCTCGTCATTTTTTGGTATCGCAGCGAGTGGTATATTGACTTCACCCGTATAATTATACCCTGACCATCCAAACTCTTCTAAAATCGATTCCGCCTTTTGAGGATATTGAATGGCAAGAGTTGATAGCATCTTTTCACAAACATAAAGTAGCAAACTATGGTTAGAACTCTGCAACAATTTAATAATTTCATACCAGTTATTTTCTGCAAATTCAATTGCAGAGTGCTGCTTTTGAATTAAAACATTCCCAATTTTACGAGCTAGTGAATGCATTAATCGTTCTTCTTGCAAGAGAAAATGACATTGCTCTTGTTTGTTCGTAGCTAGAGGGTATGCGGCAATAATTTGTCCGCAAATTTTCCCTTGAACACATATATCGACC
>JAVWHI010000023.1:0-9900 GCA_036640155.1 Oscillospiraceae bacterium
CGCCATCAGAAAAAGTGACGAGCATATCAGAGGGTTTTGCCATAAAACTGCTTGTAAAAATGGTTTTATTGTCAAGGATAATTTCCTCACGGTTTATTGGCGTAAGCTTGTTATCACTGTAATAAACAGTAGAGGGGTTATCAAATTCCGCAATATAGACCATACCGTTTCGCTCAACTTTAATAATGGTAAAAGTTGAGTACGCAACGCCACGCTCTTTGCAAACCGGCAAAGTACTAGCAATAGTTTGAGTTGCTTCAAAAAGTGTAGCACCATTTGAAAGCATTGTAGCAATAATCTTACTTGTTAGAGTTGCTAAAATGTTAGCTTTTACTCCGCTACCTAAACCGTCTGCAAGTACAACAAGGAAAAAGTCGTCCTTGCGAACGACTTCTACTTTATCTCCGCAGAGTTCTTCGTCATTTTTTAAAAGACTGTCATAGGCAGCATCGACGAATAATTTCATAAGTAATCTCCTTGCATTTTAAAAATATAAAGACCGTTTTAGCAGTATGTAACAAGTGAAGTTTTAATATTCGGTTTTGGTATTATTTTGTATTAACTCATATTTTTTCTTTTTAACAGCATACATTTTCTCATCAACTTGTTCCATAATTTCTTCCGGTGATAGTTTTGAGTTTTCATTAACATGAACAATTCCACCGCTAACTGAAAGCGTATAATTGCGTTTAATTAAGCTAATTTCTTTATCAAGTTTATTAAGATAATCATTTGCTAAATCTACCGTAAATATTGGCATAATTATGATAAACTCATCACCACCAACTCGGCAAATGCGACATGATGGTGGCATGGTTTTTTTCATAGCTGTAGAAATTGACTGAATGTAATCGTCACCTACCGTATGCCCTAAGCGGTCATTGACTTTTTTTAGACCATCTAAGTCAATAAGGCAAACACAAAAGTCAATTGCGTCGTACATTAAAGAAGAAAGTTTGCTAATACAGTATCGGCGGTTAAAAAGACCGGTTAATTCATCATTAAAAGCAAGTGTTTCCAACTTTTCTTTCTCTTTTTTCTCACCGGTAACGTCCGAGATTATGTGTACAAACGCACGTTTTTCACTCCAATGAATTGAGAAAGTGCGAGTTTGGAGCGATTTGTTTTTAATAGGACAATCAAAATAAAATGTCGATTCAGACTCACCATTTTTATTAGAATATGTGTTTAGATACTCCATTAAACCACAAAATTCACTTCCGCAAATATACTTTTTTGTAGTTTCATCATAAAGATGCTCATTTGTGATATGGTTAGTATATAACACTGTGTTGGTTTTTTCTTCGACAACAGCAACCCAGTCTGACATTCCGTCCATGATACTTAAAAGCAAGTTTTTTGATTCCATAATAGCATTAGACTGCTTAACAAGTTTATTTTCACGCTCTTGTAGCTGCTTAATCATTTGATTAAAAGAATCAGAAAAGGCACCCAAGTGACTTACACGTTGGCTATAATCGCCATTTGCAACACGACTTGCTTGCCAGGTTAAATGGCACAGATTTGCATGAAGCTCTTTTAATGAAGAAGAAATAAAATTGTGTCTATCAGGAATTTTTGTTTCAAGATCACCATTTGCAAGTTTAGTTACAAAGTCATTGGCTTGAGCAATATTTTCACTAAGATACATAATTTCTTCTTCTAGTTCACGATATTGTTCTGATTGAATTTTTAAACTTTTATCAGGAGGCTTATTTAGTATTATGTTTTGGATTTGCAGTTGTAAAACTAATAGGTCTTTATCTTCCATAGTTACCCCTTATTTGCACTAAAGTTTTTGCATTAAATCGACAAACACGTGAGCCAGTCGACCAGCAATCTATTTCTTTTACGGTGTAATCAGCGTGTGTATATGCTTTTAAAATACCGGCTAAAAAGCCCTCATCATAGTTACAAACAGTAGTGCCGGTTATAGGTAAACCCGAACAATCCAGGTCTTCTGCAACTGTTAGTGTAGCTTCTCCGGTTTGTTCATCAAACTTTTCAACTCTTAATATTCCAACTTTATTTTGTTCTAGCACTTCTTGCAAATGAGCTAAAAATTCATTTATAGGAAGAGTTAAATCCAAGACATTTTTAGCAAATTCCATGCCACCCAATTCACCGGACTTTCTAAATATATCTATTGCTTTATCGTTTCCAAATTCTTTTATCAAAACATCTTTTATTGTGTACTGTAGCATTCTGTAGATAAACACAGGCATGTCTTGACCTAAATTTTTCCTACCAAGGTTAATGTCGCCAATTGAGTCCCACGAAAAAAGCTCATTATTATCATACATATTAAACATATAAAGCAGTTCCTTTCGGTATTAAAAATTATAATTTTGATTGAACAATGTGTAAAATTCCATTTTCAACTGAAATTGTTGCAGTATCGGTTAAAAAGCAGTTACTAACTCCAATGGGGAAGAGGTTACTAAGTGTAAAGTTTTCAAGTGAATACTTAGCGTTTTTTATACTTACACCAAAAGCCTTGTCGCTATGCGAAAAAACTGAAAGAGAATAGCCATCTATATTTTTGATATCAATAGAAGTGTTTTTTATCGTGTTGACTACCGTGTCGCTACTAATCATTTCACACTTAGCACCGGATTGAGCGATAAAAGCTGCTACTGAAAAATTAGCAATTTGATGGTCTAGTCTTGCACCTAAAGCGGCTAAAAGGCAAAAGTCAGTATACCCTCGTCGCAAAGCAGTTTTAACAGCAAGGAGTGTATCTGTATCATCTTTTTCTTTTGGTGCTGTGATAATTTCAAAATTTTGTGGTAAAGCCCCGGTATATGAATCAAAGTCGCCAACGATTAGGTTTGGTAAAATGTTATTATTAATTGCATGTGCATAGCCATAGTCAACAGCAATTACAAAATCAGTAGGTAAAATAGGTGGAACATATATTTCTTTAGCACCACAAATAATTACGCAGCGGTTTGATTGTGTTATCATTGTGTTATACTCCAAAATCTATAATTTGTTACTTACTATTTTAGCACAAAAATATAAAAAAGTCGAGTACTAATAACAAAAAAAGACAACTATTCATTATGAGCGTCTTTTTAAGCTAAATTTTAGTTAAAAAATTGACAAAGCAAGTATAATTTTATATAATGTAAGTAATGCTAAAGAAAACTAGCAAAATTTATTTTATTTCGAGGTAGTAAAATGAAGAAACAACATATAGTAACAAAACTTTTTAAACTACTTTTTAGCCGATTAGCTCTAGTTGTAGTTCTGCTTGTAATTCAGGCGGCGGTTTTACTAATTTTAGTCTTGACCTTGAGCAAATATTTCATATATGTTTATGCTTTATTTACAATTTTAAGTTTGCTAATGGTTATCTTTCTTGTCAATAAAGATGATAATCCTGAGGTGCGAATATCGTGGATTATATGTATAATGTCTTTCCCTGTTTTTGGAGGACTATTTTATATTTTATTGGGTCGTGCTAAAGTAGATAAAGGTCATAAAAAGCAGATGATGGCTTTAAATAGATAAGCTTGCCTCAACACAATCAGCATATATAAAATCCGCCTCAACTTATCCACTATATGAAAACACAAAAACTAAATATTTAAAGCTGGGCGAAGTTAAATTCGAGCAACTTAAAATAGAGTTGAATGCCGCTAAACACTATATTTTCTTGCAATATTTTATAATTCAAGAAGGTGTCATGTGGGACGCTATTCTAGACATTTTAGTTAAAAAAGTTAAAGAGGGACTAGATGTTCGAGTTATGTATGACGATTTAGGTTGTGTGCAAACGCTACCATTTCAGTACAATAAAAAGCTAGAGTCCTTAGGAATAAAATGTGTTGTTTTTAACCCATTTAGACCTCATTTTAACGCTGTTTTACAAAATAGAGACCACCGTAAAATAGCTGTTATTGACGGTTTTGTAGGCTTTACTGGCGGAATAAATCTTGCTGACGAATATATTAATGTATATGAAAAACACGGACATTGGAAAGACTGCGCTGTAATGCTTAAAGGCGAGGCTGTTTGGAGTATGACATTAATGTTCTTAGAGGCTTGGAATTTTTATCATAAAGATGATGACGATTTTGCAAAATTTATGCCTCACAAATTCCATGAAGAACAATTTTGTGATGATGGATTTGTTCAGCCGTACTGTGATAGCCCACTTGACTCTGAGTACACAGGCGAACTGATTTATATGAATATTTTAAATGAAGCGAAAGACTATGTCTACATTAATACACCATACTTTATTGTTGATGATGCACTAGTAACAGCGTTTACTTCCACAGCAAAACGTGGTGTAAATATAAAGATGGTTACACCCCACCATGCAGACAAGTGGTATGTTCATTTAATGACACGTTCGTCTTATAAAAAACTTATTGAAGCAGGAGTTGAAATTTATGAGTACACTCCTGGGTTTATTCATTCAAAAACATTTGTTTCTGATGATAAAATTTCAACAATAGGCACGATAAACCTTGATTATCGCAGCTTGTACCATCACTATGAATGTGGAGTTTGGATGTACCAAACAGATGCTACCATGGAATTAAAAAAAGACTTTTTGGAAATGCTTAATGTATGTCAGCAGGTGACGATTGAAGACTGTAAAAAAGAAAAATGGTATAAAAAATTGTTTATTACAATTATAAAAATATTTACTCCATTAATGTAACAAAAATTTATTTATTAAGGCGGTGCAAAGCTTTAGATTTTTTTAAGGCTTATTACTATGATACAAACTTTATCATTACTGGTAAAAAACAATTCGGGCGTTTTGACTAGAGTTGCTGGGCTTTTTGCAAGGCGTGGCTACAATATAGAAAGCTTGGCTGTTGGCGTTACAAACAATCATAATATTTCACGAATAACAATAGTTGTTGATGGTGACGAACAAGCAATAACTGAGGTTGAGACACAACTAGGCAAGTTATCGGACGTTATGATGTTAAAAAGACTTGTGCTTGGAACATATCAAACTCGTGAGCTAATGCTAGTTAAGGTGGAGTCAACACCACGAACACGTGCTGATATTATTGAAGTTGCAAGGGTTATGGAAGCAAAAATTTGCGATATATCTTCAACGACCATTACCATTGAAATTTCAGATACAACAGAAAGAATTGAAATCACACTTGAGTTACTAAAAATTTATAATATACTTGAAATTGTTCGGACGGGTGCTGTAGCAATGCAAAAGGGGACTGAGGTATTAAAACCGCCAACAAACTAATAGCGGCTGTGTGCCTATGTATCTCTCTTGCCATCGTTACTGCTAAGCCCAAAACTCACTGAAAGTGCAGAGTCTATCATGTTCATCGAGCCATCGCTAAGTCTGCCCATTCGTTCTTTTAAACGTTTTTTGTCGATAGTTCGTATTTGCTCTAAAAGTACAACCGAGCTTTTTGCAAGTCCGCAATCCTGTGGATTTAGCTCAATATGCGTTGGAAGTTTTGATTTTTCACGTTGACTTGTTATTGCCGCTGCAATAACTGTAGGGCTGTACTTATTTCCAACATCATTTTGCACAATTAAAACAGGTCTGACACCACCTTGTTCTGAACCTACAACAGGGCTTAAGTCGGCATAATATATCTCGCCTCTTTTAATATTCACAATATTCACGCTCCTAAAATTAGTGTCCTATTTCTATTCTTGAAGAATTATTTGACTTTTATTCAAAAATTTAAAATTATTTTTTAATTTTACAAATATTTTAAGACACACTGATACTACATTGTATTAAATTAGCGAAAAAATGTTATGACACTAGCTTTTTTGTAAGTAGCAGACGTAAACAAAATGCCGATAATTTTTTGTAGGATATCCTAATTTTGGATATCTTACTGTTTTGAGTGGAAAAATTATTTTTTTTAAAAACAATAAATAAGGAAGATGTGATTTTTTGAGCGATAGACTTTATATTTCAGACCTTGATGGAACATTATTAAATAGTCAAGGAGTTCTCACTACAAATTCAGTTGAGCAATTAAATGAAGCGATTTCAAGGGGAGTAAATTTTACAGTAGCGACTGCACGTACAGCAGCAACTGCACTTGAAATACTTAAAAACGTGAATATTTCTTTACCGATTATTTTAATGAACGGTGTTTGCGTTTTTGACATACAAGACAAAAAATACTTGCAAGCTCATTTAATAGAAAAAGCGTCACTAAAAACTATTTTTAGCACGTTTAAAAATAACGACTTAGATGGTTTTGTTTTCTCTATAGAAAACGACCAGCTTTTTACTTTTTACGAGCGAGTGCGTACAAAAAACGCAGAAGAGTTTATAAAAGAGCGAGTGGAAAAATACAAAAAGAAATTCACACAGGTTGACGACTTTTCGCAGTGTGAAGAAAAAAATGTGGTGTATGTTTCCGTTTCAAATAAAGCAGAAGTTTTAGACGCTGCATATAATGACTTAATACTTGATAAAAATTTAAACGTAGAGTACTACCGTGACACATATAATGAGGACTTTTGGTATCTTGAAATTTGCTCTGCAAAAGCATCAAAGTTTAATGCTGTGAATTTCATAAAACATAAGTACGATTTTAAGCACGTTACTTCTTTTGGCGATAACTTAAATGATATTTCTATGTTTAGTGCGAGTGATGAAAGTTTTGCAGTGGAAAACGCAAAAGACGAAGTGAAAAAATCCGCTAATTCTATAATAGGTAAAAATACTCAAGATGCTGTTGCGGTGTGGATTAACAAAAATGGAAAAGTTAATTGATTTTTTAGCTGAAAATATTGGAAAAATAGTAGGAAGAATGACACAAAGCATTTTAAATCCTGCAAAAATAAACAAAATGTTGCGTTTAGTGTATATAAAATCTAAAATATCCTATGAAAATGAAATTATCAATATAAAATGTTGCAAATTTTACTTGCATTTTTTCACTTATTCGTATATAATAAGTGAGTAGAAAAAAAGAAAGTTGATGCATTAAGATTTGAAAGGGTTGATATAATATGTCGTTTAAAAGTTCGTACCTACAAGGTGTTTACGAAAAGGTTTGCCAAAGAAATGCCGCAGAACCCGAATTTTTGCAAGCAGTTAAGGAAGTTTTGGAATCATTTGAGGTTGTTGTTGAAAAAGATAAAACAATAATTGAGTCAGGAGTTATCGACAGAATTGTTGAACCTGAAAGATTCATTCAATTTCGAGTTTCTTGGGTTGATGATGCAGGAAAAGTTCAAGTAAACCGTGGATTCAGAGTACAGTTTAATTCTGCAATTGGTCCATATAAAGGCGGACTTCGCTTTCATCCTTCTGTATGCGCTTCCGTTATTAAGTTTTTGGGATTTGAGCAGTGTTTTAAAAACAGCTTAACAGGTCTTCCAATGGGTGGCGGTAAAGGCGGAGCAGATTTTGACCCTAAAGGTAAATCAGATAATGAAGTTATGCGTTTTTGTCAAAGTTTCATGACTGAGCTTTGTAAACATATTGGTGCTGATACTGATGTTCCAGCTGGTGACATTGGAGTTGGCGCTAGAGAAATAGGATATATGTACGGTCAATATAAAAGACTTCGCAATGAACACACTGGTGTGTTGACTGGTAAAGGTTTAGCATATGGCGGCTCACTTGCAAGAAAAGAAGCAACTGGTTTTGGACTTTGCTATTTTACTGACGAAATGTTAGCTAAAATGAAGAATGAGAGTTTTAAAAACAAAACGGTTGTTGTTTCAGGCTCAGGTAACGTTGCTATTTATGCAACGCAAAAAGCAACTGAATTAGGTGCAAAAGTTGTAGCACTTTCCGATTCACAAGGATATATTTACGATGCAAACGGTATAAACCTTGATGTAGTTAAGCAAATCAAAGAAGTTGAACGTGGCAGAATAAGCGAATATGCTAAGCGTGTTCCTGGAGCAGTATTTACTAACGGTTGTCGTGGAATATGGACTATACCATGTGACATTGCGCTACCATGTGCTACTCAAAACGAGATTAATGGCAGTGATGCTGCAATTCTTGTTAAAAACGGAGTAATCGCCGTTTGTGAGGGAGCAAATATGCCATCAACTCCTGAAGCAGTTGGAACTTTTCTAAATGCAGGCATAATGTTTGGACCTGCAAAAGCTGCTAATGCAGGTGGCGTTGCAACTTCAGGACTTGAAATGTCACAAAACTCTATGAGATATTCGTGGACTTTTGAAGAAGTAGATGCAAAATTAAAAGAAATTATGATTAACATTTTTCACAACGCATACGATGCATCAGTTGAGTATGGAGTAGATGGTAACTTAGTTTCCGGTGCAAACATTGCAGGCTTTAAGAAAATAGCAGAAGCAATGATAGCACAAGGTGTTGCGTATTAAGGCACAATGTTAGTAGTTGTGGTAAAAAGATAAAATGAAATTTATGAACAGGCAGTGGCAATTAAGCGGCTGCTTGTTTATTTTTTTTGGCTTAAGACATAAATAAATATCCGCCGGCTTACTCTGTTATCCTTAACGGAGAAAAGCGGGCGGTGTGTAACCGGAAGGTGTAAAAGCCTTCCGGTTACTGCTTTTTATGCAGATATTTCATGCTTGTCTGAATGTGTATCGGCGGTTGTATTTTCGGCAGCCGCTGGTTTCTGTTGTGGCAGCTTGAATGTGTAGTATATAACAATGGGATTTCCGACGGTGCGTGAGTATTTCGTTTCTTTTTCGTACACTTCGATGCGGCGGATAAATACGCGCAGAAGCTCGGGTGTCAGCTTTGACATTTCAAGATATTCCTTTGCTTTGCTGACAAACTGCTGAATATACTGCTCCTGCATATCCATCTCATTCATTCGTTCGGATATAGCCGTGAGCTTTTCACGAAGCTCGGATTGCTCCTGCTCATAATTTCCAGCCATGATGTCATACCGTTCCGGCGTAATGCGTCCGGTCACTCTATCTTCATAGAGACAGCGGATAATATTATCCAGTTCCTTGATACGGTTTTCCATCTGAACCGTTTCTTTTTCTGCCGACAGATAAAACTTTTTGGCTTCCGCTTCTCCATTTTGTGTCGCCATAGCGTAAAATTTTTTTGGTTGTTCTCTTGCAAAGGCGGTCATTTCTTTCAGTTTTTGCAGGATGATTTCATCTACGATCTGCTCCCGGATGTAGTGTGATGTGCAGAAGTTGCCGCCATTTGTTTGAAAGCCTCCGCATTGGAAAGCATTGTTTTCCGGCTTAATTGTCTTACCCCTATGAAGATAAAGCCGTTTTCCGCAATCTCCACAGTAAAGGTATCCGGCATATTTGTCCATCTCACCCTGTTTATCCGGTCTTTTACGTCCCGCAAAATGTTTCTGAACCATTTCGAATGTCTTTCTGTCAATGATTGCTTCATGTGTATCTTTGAAGATTAGCATATTTTCCGGATCATTTTTTAATCGCTTTTTTAGCTTGTTTGATTTGGAATAGGTTTTAAAGTTTACGGTATCGCCGACATATTCCTGATTAACAAGCATATTGCGAATGGTTGTGATTGCCCACTGATATGGATGATTCAGATTTGGATTACCGGAGCGGTTGCCGGTTCTTTGAAAGGCATATACACTGGGGCTTGTGATTTTCTCCTGCAAGAATTTTGCACAAATTTTGCGAATACCAATGCCGCTTGCGTACATCTCAAAGATTCGTTTGACAATCGGTGCGGTTTCCGGGTTGGGTATCAGCTGCTTTGTTTTTGAGTCTTTCAAATAACCATACGGAATTGCGGTACCGACTCGCTCTCCGCGCTCGCCTTTGGCACGCTGTACAGCACGGATTTTTCGGCTGGTGTCACGAGCATAAAAATCGTTGAAATAGTTTTTGATTCCGGAGAAATCACTGATTCCGTTGTCGCTGTCTACACCGTCATTGATGGCAATAAGCCGCACACTTTTTTGCCGCAAAATCTCCATA
>JAVWHI010000023.1:9910-10485 GCA_036640155.1 Oscillospiraceae bacterium
ATAAACCGCACATCATACTGCGGAAAGGTGATTTCCATCAGCATGCCTGTTTGCAGATAATCTCTGCCAAGTCGTGATTGGTCTTTGACAATCACTGTACCAATATTACCTTTTTCAACTTCCGTCATCATATTTTTGAACGCCGGACGGTTAAAATCGGCACCGGAAAATCCATCATCAACATAGAATTTGCAATTTAGCAGGCGGTGGTCATCGGCATACTTTTGCAGCATGAGTTTTTGGTTTTTGATGCTGTTGGATTCACCCTGAAGCATATCCTCCTGAGAGAGACGGCAATAAAGTGCTGTTATTAAATTTTCGGCTAATTTCATAATTCTGAATTCCTTTCCGAGCAGGGTTCTGCTCTGTAAATCAAACCGAATAGGATACGACAACAACATACCCTATATCGGTCTGTAAGTCCAGTCAGAATAAAGTTAATTTTTTTGCGTCTGAGTCGATTAAATATTTGATTTTGTCTGCAGCGGTCTGAGTGCTTGCATGGTCAAAAATGGAATAGACCTGAAATGTTTTGCCGCCGATATTAATTTGATCCGCTTTGACAAAATACCGCC
>JAVWHI010000023.1:10495-13160 GCA_036640155.1 Oscillospiraceae bacterium
TTTCTTTGTCTGCTGTTATATTTTCTGGGCTTTTTACTTCACCGCGGATGCTGCCCAAAACGGCATGAATTGCTTTGAAAATTCTCGAAATAATACTTGTCATAAAAAATCTCCAATCTGCCTTTCGGCTGTAAATAATAATGTTGTTACATTCCACTTGTGATGGGTCGCATCGGTTTTTATCCTTTTTGCCAATCCACCGCATCATCAAATCTAAATGATCTGTTCAGACGTTTGACCTCCTGCACGCATTCTCCGCGCAGCCGCTCCAAAGTGATATCGTCAATTTCATGGTCGGCGGCAATGATGTTCATTGTAATTGCCAGCTCAACCGCCATCTTAAACAAAACACAGCTTGTCCGATTATCGCTTTCATTCACAATGGCTTTCATCGTGGAGATGAACATATTCGCCAGATAGGACTTGTGGTTATTTGCTGTGAGATAACCCGCATAGAACAGAATTGCATTCTCAATAAATTCAGATCTACTGCTGCAATTGTCAGATTTATAAAGCTCATCAACACTGTTTAATGTTTCCTCATGAACCCACAGGGGAAATTTCTTTTTGTCTTTTGGTATCGGCATATTCATTCTCCTTCAAAATTTATTCTTCGTTGTATCGTCCGGACAAAATATCCTCCAAATGAACCTTTCCACGAGTACGGCGGACATTATTGATAGCTTCCCGACGCATCGCTTCGATTGAATCCTTGTCATAATCAAATTGCTCCGCCATTATGCGCATAACCATTTCCAATTGCACTGCATAACGGAACAGCCCCTTGGAAATTGCCCGAGCGTTTTCCTCCGACAGCTCTGAGACTGCGACCGCCAGTTTTTCACCGACAATACTTTTGTTGTCATGCAATAGCTCGTCGGCGATAAAGTTTTCCGACGCCTTTGCATAGAATTCATTGCGTGAAGCAAAGCCGTATTCTTTCATTAATTTATCTGTTTTTTTGACCAAAGCTCGGTCAAGATACAGACTGATTCTTTGCTTATTTTTACTGTCCATAATTTCCTCCAAATCTGTAATACACCAATTTGCAACTTCGTAAATTTGTCTGAAAACCCGCTTGAAACGGCGGTTTTTTTCATATATAGCACCGCAAATTACACCAAAGCCCGAAATGTTGACAACCAGCAACCCCTTTTGTAAACCACCGTGGATATGCTCACAAAGCCTTTAACCGTGCGGTTTTTCGGTCGGCGTTGCCGTCCGATGTGAACCGCAGCAGTGTCCGAAAGGCACCGCTGCTTTCTCCTGCTATAATATCGACCCAAATCACATATGCGATTATTTATATATTTCTTCATACGGATCGGTGATTGGACTTTCCTTGCACAGCGGGGCGGCTATATCAAGCACCTTGTCAAAGCAATCGCAGCACAGTTGAAATTTCACCCGACAACCGTCATATTTTGATCCGTAACCAATCGTGCGGTCAATGCAAAAATACTCCTGCTCATCCCACATATCCAATCGTTTCCTGCACATGGTACATCGTTTTTTCGATACGGCTTTTAGAATTTTTACTTTGAAATATTTCAATTTCACAGCTACACGACCTTTCGTTTTGATGATTGATCATATTTCTCCAACCGTTTTAACGCACGCTGCTTGGCATTTTTCTGTTCTGCCTTTTGCATTTGTCGCTCAAAAGAGTAGTCGCTCAAAAGAGTACTGGATTGCTTCCTCTATCGGGCGGATTGTATAGCATAGATTTCCGTTCAGCTTGTGACCGTCCTTTGAAATAATCTCGGTTGGCTCGGTATAAATCAATCGCTTTGCTTCGAGCCCTGCAACATATTTTCGCACGGTATTCCGGCTTTTACCGATGGCATTTCCGATAGAACGATAGCTCGGATAGCACTGAAATGTTTTTCGATTTTTACAAAACATGAGGTAGGTGTAGACCAAAATCTCACCACCAGTCAGCCCTAAATAGAATATTTCATTGGGCAGGGGAAAGTAATTCTTAATGGAATCACGCTTTGGATAACGATTATATTTCAATTTGTCACCTCAACCTTTCTGATTTTTTACCCGAACAAGCGATGAAATCAACCTTGTTTTCAAAAATTAATTGCTTCAAATATAATTCCTCCCGTCATTTTTTAATGGCTCAAGCGGAGTTTTTCCTCCTTTACGCATTGTGAAAATATAGATTTACAATATGTTTTCTCCGCTTTTTGAGCCTATGTATAGAACCGAGGAACAACAAAAAAAGACCCGCTACACAGCAGATCACGGAAACACAAAAAGACGAACAGGCCATGTTCGCTTTCGAAAATTCCGTGCCTGATATGTAACGAGTCTTAAAAACTCGTGGGAATACGCTAATGTTTGCAACTGAAAATTACGGCACTTATATTTAATTTATAATTTATTCTAACATGCAAACAGAGGCTTTGTCAATATATTTTCAGAAAATTTTGAATATTTTTCATAAATCAGGGCATACTATTAAGTTTACATATCGATAATTTTTTTGCCCGACTTGCTCTGCCGCCTTTTCTTTGTTTATTGCAGCGCAAATTTTGACAAGCATCTAATCGGTGATATGGGTGAACGATTCGCTCACCCATAAATTCGTCACCTTATCTTTTAAAATGTGTACGCCCCATTTCAGGGCGTAGGTACTTCGTGTTTTACGGAGCAC
>JAVWHI010000024.1:0-12968 GCA_036640155.1 Oscillospiraceae bacterium
ATTTCAATACCTTTTTGTCCTAGTCGTTGTACATATTGTTCTTTTGTTTCTCATTCAATTCAATGCGAAAAATCGACTTCACTAATTGAAGATTATTTGACACTACTATATAAAGAACTTGTGTATATTGGCAAAATGGCAAAAGATTTAGGTTTAAAACTTACTACTATTTATATTGGAGGCGGAACGCCTACAAGTATTTCAAGTTCGCAGTTAAAAGCGATGACAGATGTTATTGCTAAAAATTTTCCTGTTAAAGACACTTTAGAATATACTATCGAAGCGGGAAGAGCAGACACAATAACTCGTGAAAAGCTAGAAGTTATTAAAGCTTGCGGAGCTACAAGAATAAGTATTAATCCACAAACTTTTAACGATAATGTGCTTGTAAATATTGGTAGACGTCACACAGCAGCTGAGGTAGTAGAATGTTATCAAATGGCTCGAGAAATTGGATTTGATAACATTAATATGGACTTAATAGCAGGTTTACCTACTGATAATTTTGCTAGTTTTAAACGCAGTGTTGACACTTGTATAGGACTTGCACCAGAAAATATTACAGTACACACACTTTCAATTAAACGCTCGTCAAAGCTTTATGAAAAATTTAGTGATAAGCTTTTCGGTGGTGAGGTTGCTATGATGGTAGAATATTCTCAGAAAGTTTTAATGAACAATTCTTATGAGCCATATTATCTTTATAGGCAAAAAAACACTGTTGATAATCTTGAAAATGTTGGATATTGTAAGCCTGGTAAGCAAAGCTATTATAACATATTTATTATGGAAGAATTACAAACAATATTAGCAGCAGGTGCAGGAGCAGTAACAAAATTAGTAAAGCTTAAAGATTTTTGCAATATTGAGGAGATTGTGCGAATATATAATTATAAATACCATTTTGAATATATATCTGATTTCGATGAAATTATAAATCGAAAGGGCGAGGTTTTAGAATTTTATGACAAATTTAAATTTAACTAAAGATAGCATAGATGTAAAGCATGTAAATGATATGCTCAAAAACTCACCGGACGTTTTTATTAAAAGTTGTGAGGAAAAATACAATTCACAATTAACACAAATTGCAAAGTATACAGCACAGCACATGCAAGGAAAAATTTTGCTTTTATCGGGTCCTTCAGCCTCCACAAAAACTACTACTGCTAACAAATTATCCGATAAAATTAATAGCATGGGAATTTCAAGCGTTGTTATTTCACTTGATAACTTTTTTGTCAACCGAGAAGCATTACCAAAGTTAGCAAATGGTGATCCGGACTTTGAATCGATTAACACACTTGACTTAAAAACTATGGATAGATGTTTTGATGAGTTGGTTGAAAAAGGGCATAGCTGTTTTCCGGTTTTTGATTTTAAAGCAGGAAAAAGAAGCAGCGAATCTATAAACATTTCGGCTACCGATAGCTCAGTAGTTATTGTTGAAGGCATTCATGCACTACACCCAACAATCACCAGTCAGCACAACGAAGAAAACTTTTTAAAAGTGTTTATCTCGCCATATAGCAACTATTTTTTAGATGATGAACTTTTATTATCCACTCGCAATATTAGATTAATTAGGCGAATTATTCGCGACTTTTATCACCGTCGTAGTAATCCATCAAGCACATTAAATATGTGGGCGAATGTCGTAGCTTCAGAAATAGATAATATCATCCCATATAAAAAAGATGCCAATTTTTTAATTGACTCAACAATTGCTTATGAGCCTGCTGTTTATAATAAACTGTTTTTGGATATAATAAAAAGTAATATAATTGAAGAAAAACACAAAAAAAAGTTTGACGATTTGGCAAATATATTAAGAAGTTTTGTACCGCTAGATCCAAACAAAGTACCGGCAGATACTGTTATTCGCGAATTTTTAATTTAGAGTTGAATTGGTAATAATTTTGATGTATAATGAAATAAAGTTAACATGATAACGTTTGTTATCAGACGAAAGGTGCGATTTTATGAATAGCGTATTTGATAATTTTATAGAAAAAGCAAAGAATATTGTTGATGCTACAACACAAAAAACCGGAGAAGTTGTTGAAATTTCAAAGCTTAAAATGGACTGCGTGAAGCTTCATAATGAATTACGAAACTTGTATGAAAAACTTGGAAGCGCTGTATATCACATGGTTAAAAATGACTATAAAAACGATGATTTAGTTGAATCGCTTACTGAAGAAATAGATGAGCAATTAAAACAATTAAAACTCGCAAATGATAAAATTGCCTCTTTTAATAATGTGATTATTTGTCCTGCATGCAGTACGAAAAATTCAGATGATTGCTTTTACTGTACTAAATGCGGTTGTAGATTAAAAGACGAATTTTCAGATTTCAATGACCAAGAATAATATTGTCGCTAGCCTTTATTTTACAAAGTAAGTGTAATTGTCTTATTGTTTTTTTTAAAAAAATGAGGCTCAATGGAGTATAAGTCTAAATTTATTTAGACTTATACATTATTTAATATGTCCGTGCGAAATTGCCAAAATGGCAGTTGTTTATGGACGCTTTTTGCTCTTATCATTTTTTTGCAAGGTAAGAGTAATTGTTTTATTGTTTGTGCCGAAAAAAAGCGGCTCAATGGAGTACAAATATGCTTTTTAAAAATATTTCAATTATTGATAGCAATTTTGATGTGCAAAGAGATGTTAATGTTTGTGTTAAAAATGGTCGGATAGACTACATAGGAAAAGAAATACCTGATTATGACACTGATATTTACGATGGAACTAATAAACTTTTGTGTAGTGGTTTTATAAACGCACACACTCACACCGCTATGACATTGTTGCGAGGATATGGCGAAAACCTACCACTAGACAGGTGGCTTAATGAAAAAATATTCCCGTTTGAAGCAAAACTTGATGATAACAGCGTTTTTTGGGCGTCACAATTAGGAATTGCTGAGATGTTAAGCTTTGGAACTACGTCTTTTTCTGATATGTACTTTTTTAATGATGCAACAGCAAAAGCGGTTATTCAAAGTGGTATCAAAATCAATATGTGCCGACCAATTTCTTGTTTTGATGACAGCGACTTATCTAGTCTTGAAGCATATAATGACACAATAAGGTTTTTAAATGATTACCACAATAGTTATGATGGCAGACTAAAAATTGACTGGGGTTTGCACGGTGAATACACATCAACTCAAAAGGTTGTTTCACAGCTATCCCGGGTTATAACGAATTATGATACAACACTTCATTTGCACCTGTCTGAAACGCAAAAAGAGGTTGACGAGTGTGTAGTGCGGCATGGTAAAACGCCGGTCAAATATTTTAACGATTTAGAGCTATTTAATACACGCACTTTAGCTGCACATTGTGTTGCTTTAAATGATGAAGACATAGAAATATTGTCACAAAAAAACGTTTTTGTTGTTCATAACCCTGTTAGTAATTTAAAGCTGGGTAGCGGCATAGCTCCAATATATAAGCTAATAAAAAAAGGCGTACCGATTGCGTTAGGCACTGATTCTGTCGCTTCTAACAACAACCTTGATATGCTTGAAGAACTAAAGCTAGCTACGCTTTTACACAAATGTTACACCCAACTTTTTGAAAATTTTGATATAAAAGAACTGCTAAAAATGCTAAGTTTACAGGGTGCAATGGCACAAGGAAGACCTGATACTGGACTTATTGAAGTTGGTAAGAAAGCAGATATAACTGTCATAGATTTAGATAAACCACATTTGGTGCCTAATTATGATTTACGTCATACGCTTATTTTTTCTGCAAAAGCAACAGACGTTGTGCTAACAATGGTAGATGGTAAAATTTTATATAAAAATGGCGAGTATATGACGGTGGATATAGAAAAAGCTAAATTTGAGACATCTAAAAACGCAAAAAACATTATAAGTAGACTGGTTTAGTGTATTTATAAGCATATTTATTGACATGTTAAACTTTTTGATATATAATAAAATAATGAAGTGTGAGTTTTGATATAATCATGTGACAAAAATGTCAAGGTTTTAAATTAGCACTTATAATTTAACTAATTGAGCGGCTCTCATTTAAACAATATAATGGTTTTAGAAGCGCTTGGAATACCGAGCGTTTTGTTTTTTAAAAAATAAGGAGAATAAAATAATGTCAAAGTTTTTGTTTACATCTGAAAGCGTTACAGAAGGTCATCCAGATAAAATTTGTGACCAAATTTCCGATGCGGTTTTAGACGCTATAATTAAAGAGGACCCTTATGCTCGTGTAGCTTGTGAAACTATTGTTACTACAGGAATGGTTTTAGTCATGGGTGAAATCAGCACAAATGCGTATGTTGATATACCAAAGATTGCTAGGGAAACAATTATTGAAATTGGATATACTAGAGCTAAATATGGATTTGATGGTCATACTTGTAGTGTTTTAACTGCAATTGACGAACAGTCTACTGACATTGCTTTAGGTGTTGATAAAGCACTTGAAAGTAAAATTGGATCAAATGAAGAAAACGATTCGACCGGTGCAGGTGACCAGGGAATGATGTTTGGTTTTGCGTGTGATGAGACACCAGAATTAATGCCACTGCCAATTTCTCTTGCACATAAACTTGCTTTTAAACTTACGCAGGTAAGAAAAGATGGAACGCTTGATTATTTAAGACCTGATGGAAAAACGCAAGTTACAGCAGAATATGTAAATGGTATACCTACTAGGATTGACACTGTTGTTATTTCAACGCAACATAATGATGATGTTTCTTTAGAAACGATAAGAAAAGATTTAATAGAAAAAGTTATTACACCGACTATTGATGCAAAACTTCTTGATAAAGACACAAAATATTTAATCAATCCAACAGGTAGATTCGTTATAGGTGGACCTCAAGGCGACAGTGGACTCACAGGACGAAAAATAATAGTTGATACATATGGCGGATATGCAAGTCATGGCGGAGGAGCATTTAGCGGAAAAGACCCAACAAAAGTTGACAGAAGTGGTGCATATGCAGCTCGCTGGGTTGCAAAAAACATTGTTGCTGCTGGCATTGCACGTCGCTGCACGGTAGAACTTGCTTACGCTATTGGCGTTGCAAAACCGGTTTCTGTTATGATAGACACAGCCGGAACTGGCGTTTATAATGACGAAAAAATTGCACAAGCGGTAAATATTGTGTTTGATTTACGTCCTGCTAAAATAATAAAAGATTTGGATTTAAGAAAACCAATTTATAAAAAACTTGCAGCGTATGGACATCTTGGCAGAGAAGATTTAAATGTTGCTTGGGAACAAACGAATAAAACGCAAGAATTATTAAGTGCATTAAAGTCATTAATAATAGAATAAAGTAATATTCCCTCACAATTTAGTGAGGGAATATTAAAAGATGCTGGGGTGTTTATTTAAGCATATAACCAACATTTTCTATGACAGTTCCAACTGTGCGCATTGCTTTTGAGGCACTTCTTTTAATTTTAGTTTTATTGTTTTTTTTGGAAGATGACATCATGTATGTTGCTGTACCGATAACTGCACCAGCGGTTAAACCTTTTACTACTGAACTAACTACATTGTTTTTTTTCATTTTACACTCCATTTCTCTGCTTTGCACACAAAAAATTATAAGGGTTGTAACTCTTATCACGCAAAGCAGTGAAATGATAAGAATAAAAAATTTCCATGTCGGTTTCATATTTAAACTTTACACGGTTAAATAATTTATAAGTCTTGACTTGTTATGACTTTTAATTACATAGTTATTATTCACGTTTTCCTATTAATAATTATCTATATATCCTATAATTTAATTGAAGTTTTTTAGCTAAATTTTGGATTAATTATCACTTGAGTTTTTCGTGATTTTTTAAAGAGAAAAAACTGTTGTTAATTTTGCTAATTTTCAGCATAAATATACGCATTAACTATTTATTTTACATAAAATTTTATTTTAGAATTTCTAAAGTCGAGATTTGCTTTTAGTTTAATACAATACTATAATAATAGTTGTATTAAGCGTAACTAATCATAGGAGGCATAATATGCTTAATCGTCCGTTACGAGTTGCGGCAATCCATGATTTATCAGGGTTTGGACGATGCTCGTTATCTGTAATATCGCCGATACTATCAGTTATGGGAGTACAGTCTGTTGCTGTGCCAACTGCTGTTTTTTCAACGCATACCGGTGGATTTTCTGATGTTGTGATGCGCGATTTAACGAGTTATATACTTGAAGCGTTAAATCACTATAAAAAAAACAATATTGACTTTGAATGTGTTTATACAGGCTTTTTGGGTTCAAAAGAACAAATTGCTCACTGTAAAGAATTTATAATGGAATACAAAGATGCACTTGCAGTAGTTGACCCGGTTATGGGCGATAATGGAAGAGCGTATAGAACATATTCAAAAGAAATGTGTGACGGAATTGTTGAACTAGTTAAGATGGCTGATTTAATCACGCCTAATAAAACAGAAATGTTCATGTTACTAAAAGAACAATACTCACCGTCTCCATTAACGCATTCACAAGCAAAGAGCTATTTAGCCAGATTAGGTGAGCTTGGCCCGTCACAAATTATTGTTACTGGAATTGAGCTTGCAGACATGACGATTAATAATATTGGATATGATAAAAACACTAACTCTTTTTGGCGAGTACGATGTAATTATGTTCCGGTTTCTTATCCCGGAACAGGGGATATTTTTGCATCGATAGTTGTCGCATCGGTACTAAGTGGTGAAAGTTTACCCATAGCGATGGAAAAAGCGACACGTTTTTTAGAATTATCAATTAAAACTACTTTTAGTTATGGCTCCGAAACAAGATGTGGTGTTATGCTTGAAACTAATTTATCTTGGCTTGCAGGGTCTCATTCATTAAAAGATTATGAGATTTTATAGCCAAATTTAGGAGCTTGTTATTTATGGAAAAGAAAAAACCTATTTTTACATTACGAGATATCGTAATCGTTGCAGTTATGGCTGCGGTTTGTTTTGCAGTTACATATTTTTTAAGAATTGAAATTCCAACTCCAACTGGACCTACTAATTTAAAACTCGGAAATATTTTCTGTCTTTTAGCTGGACTATTATTTGGCGGAGTTCGAGGCGGTCTATCAGCAGGCATTGGCTCAATGCTTTTTGATTTATTAAACCCTGTTTATATTTCAAGTGCGCCATTTACTTTTGTTTTCTTCTTTACAATGGCATTTGTTTGTGGTATTATTTCGCATATGAACAAAAAAGATGGCGATAATATGGTATATAACATTATTGGTGCTGCCTCTGGAGCAGTAAGTTACGTTGTGCTATATATTAGTAAAAGCGTTATTGTTCTTATGGTTGCAGGTAGTGCATTCATACCAGCTATCATTTCGGTAGTTCCAAAACTAGTTGCGTCATCGATAAATGCAGTAATAGCAATAGTTTGCTCAGTTTTGATTGTACCGGGTATAAAAAAGGCGCTTAAAAAGTCCAAAATTTATGTTAAAAATAAATAAACTTTTTTTAAAAAACACTTGACATATGCGATTAATTAGTATATTATAGGATAAGTGGGATAGAAAACTGTCGGAGAGTAACAGATGGTAACTAAAATTTGCTTTTCAAACTATGTTGATAAAACTGACAATGACTTGGTACAGATGTATCATAGTGGTAATCAAGATGCAGCAACAGCATTGTTGATACGGTATGTTAGTTTAGTTAATGCAAAGGCATCTGGGTTGTCATTACGTGGCGTCGATAGCGATGATTTCAAGCAAGAAGCTTATATTGGCTTATTTAATGCAATTCGTACTTTTGATGAGCATAAGGGTGCAACATTTTGCACATATGCGTATAAATGTATGGATAATCGATTGAAAAATCTATTAATCAGTTCTTCCACAACCAAGGCCAAGACCTATGATAAATCAATATCGTATGATGAAATGGATGATTGCAAAGTTCAACAAAATGACAAAACGAATCCTGAAGATTTATTTATTCAAAATGAGGAATATTTAAATTTACTATATGAAATCACTTTCACCTTATCAAAGTTTGAAAAGGATGTTTTGTTTAGTTATCTTAGCGGCAATGCTTATGAATTAATTGCGAAGTTGCTTCATTCCTCGACAAAATCAGTTGATAATGCTCTTCAACGTGCAAGAAGAAAGCTGAAAGCGGTATTTGAAAAAATTTAGTTTATTACAGGGGAATCCTGTTAATAATATGTATGCCCTGCTAGCTTAAACTTCAGAGCGTTGGTAAACAAAGGTGTCGGTGAAAAGCCGTCAACGGGCAAAAAAATAATTTAATTCTAAGCGAGGTATTTAGAACATGTATCAAGACAAAACCCTTATCTGTAAAGACTGTGGAAACGAATTTATTTTCACACAAGGTGAACAAGAATTTTATGCTGAAAAAGGTTTCGAGAACGAGCCACAAAGATGCAAAGATTGCCGTAACACACGTAAATCTTCTGCAAGAGCTCAAAAAGAAATGTTTACAGCAGAATGTGCTTCATGTGGAGCAGAAGCAAAAGTTCCTTTCAGACCTAGAGAAGACAGACCTGTTTATTGCAGCGAATGTTTTGCTAAAATGAAAGACTAATTTAATTTTTGCAAGTATTAAGGCTATTGATTAACATCAATAGCCTTTTATTTGTAGCTTACATGTTTATAACGGTTTAAATTTGTTATCTTATTTCATACCAAATTTGTTATGAAATACAATATTAATAATCAATTTAAGCTTTATTTTAAAATATTCTCAATGAAAATCAAGAAATTTGTTGACTATTCCTAATTTATTTAGTAAAATAGTATAAAGTACGTGTAATGGTAGGCACAAAAAAACACATTGTTTAGCAATACCATTCTGTGATTAAACGATATCTGTGTGGATTTTTCCACTACTGCACAAGGTGCGGCTAATTTAAAATTTTGATTTTAATTGCAGGTAAGTATAAGGAGCAATTTGATTGAATATTATTTCGCCTTCGATTTTATCGGCTGATTTTGCAAATCTTGAAAAAGACATAAAGAAAGTTTCTAATGCGCAGATGCTTCATATAGATGTAATGGACGGACATTTTGTACCTAATATATCTATCGGCGTTCCTGTTGTACAATCATTAAATAAAGTCACTGATATGTTTTTAGATGTACACTTAATGATTAGTGATCCTTTAAAATATGTTGATGTTTTTTCGGGTGCAGGCGCTGATTTAATTTGTTTTCATTATGAGAGTAATTCTGATGTTGATAAAACTATTAGTGCAATAAAGAAAAACGGAAAAAAAGTCGGACTTGCTATAAAGCCAAATACTGATGTACAAAGTATTTTAAAATATCTTCCACAAATAGACATGGTGCTTGTTATGACTGTTGAGCCTGGCTTTGGCGGTCAGTCATTCATGCCTCTCATGATGGACAAGGTAAAATTTTTACGCAAGTATACTTCTGAAAATAATATACCAATGGACATTCAAGTTGATGGTGGAATTAATCTTGAAACTGCGATAATTGCAGTAAAAGCCGGTGCGAACGTATTAGTAGCAGGGTCTTTTGTGTTTGGCAATGATAATCCTGAAGATGCTGTATATAAACTTATGAAATGTATTTAGTTAAAGTTTCAATTGCATATGTTTCTATTATTTCTTTTGCGTGTTCTTTAACAATTGCACTAGGAATAGCACCTTTTCCAAAAAAACTACCGTATTCTTTTAATGCACTGCCGATTTTATCGTCCATTTTAAAATATGTGTAAAGTAAAAGATAATATTTTTTCTTACAAAAGAAAAGAGAACTTTTTAATATTACATGGTTGTAATTTTCAATTAAACGCTTAGAAACGTTAACTACTTTATCTATGTTATCAAATGTATAAATTATCGGTGTATCAAAACTTGTTCGATATCGTTTTTTTGTTCCGATTGTTTGACTTTTTAACTCAATTACGTTCATGTATAAAATACAACCGCCGTCTATGTATGGAAATGCCTCAACAAAAAGCTTACTACTTGTAATATCAAGAGCTGTTTCTGATTTAATTTTTTCTATTGCTTTAGAAATAATTTTTTTAGTTTGCACATTTTTGTAATCCATTTCTTCGTATGTTATTTTAAAGTCACTCATATCAGACTTTGATATAATAACTTTGACAGTATTTTCATCAATTAATTCAATCTGCATTGTTTCCACACCTTCACCAAAGCGGTGAAGAACCCCTTTCGTTGAGTTATCTTATTACAGTATATTAATTTTATTTGAAAAAGTAACCAAATATACAAAGTAAGATTAATATTAAATTTGATTTTAGGATTAGTGATAATAATGAATAATTTAAATGAGCTAAAAACTAAGTATATTAATATGATAGTAACGCTGCTTACCGTAATAGCTATGGCAGCTTTTCTTCATGGACCAAAAGTTATTGAGCTAATACTAGTAGCTGTTTTTACAGCTGTGGTGGTTGATTTTATTATTATAAAATTTAAAAAGCAGGCTTTTTGGAAACAATATGACTTTTCGTTTATAATAACTGCTATAATAGTAACGCTTGCATTGCCTGCTACTGCACCACTTTGGATGCCGGTTGTTGGTGTACTCGTTGCCTTGCTTGTAGCTAAACACCCTTTTGGAGGGGTAGGCAGAAACATATTTAATCCTGCTGCAACAGGAATTGCTTTTTTAGCTATATCGTGGAGTGATATTTTCTTTAAATACCCACTTCCATTAACTAATTTTGGCATTGATAATCAGCAAAAGGCACAACTTTTTTCGGAATCTTCGTCTAGTATTTTAAGTGTTGGAGGTACTCCATCTACCAACTATTTTGATATTTTTTTCGGGCGTTACGCAGGACCTTTAGGGGTTACTTGCATGGTGCTTTTGGCTTGCTGTTTGTTTTATTTGTGGGTTAGAAAAACAGTAAAGCTTAGTATGGTACTGCCGGCTATTTTGGTTGTAACATTGTTTGCTATTGTTATGCCTCGTGTGGTAACAGGAAGAATTGCATCAGTCATTCATGAACTTAGCTCAGGAATGTTTATATTCGGTATAATATTTATGGCATCAGACCCCACTACAACGCCAAAATTGCCATTAGGAAGAGTATTGTTTTCAACAATGTTGGGGTTAATGGTGGTTTTGTTTAGACGATTTGGCTCAACTGAGATATCATTTGTGTATGCACTGCTTATTATGAATGCCTTATCAACTTCACTTGATAAATTAGCTGTGCAAATTATGAATTTTTATCGCTCACATAAAACTCTACGAGTTCAAGAAAACGTGGAAGATGGTGTTATAAATGAGTAATTTTTATAAAACAAATAAAGTAGTGCTTGATAGATTTAATGGCTTGCTTTTTGGAAATACAATCTTGGAACGAGGATTGGTTTTAGCACCTGTTATTGTTGCAACGACAACTTACAAAAATGCTTTAATTTTGGGTATTGCGTTTTTTATGATAACATTTACGACAGTTTTGTTATCTTCATTTGTGCCACGAAAAGTACCTTATACGGTACGTGTAATTTTATACACTCTGCTTGCATGTGCGCTTTTTATTCCTACAGCAATGCTTATGGACAAAGTATTTCCGGAAAGCATTTTTAAACTCGGAGTATTTTTACCGCTATTAGTTGCAAATTCATTGATTGTTGTAAAAAGCGAATCAAGGTTTCACAAGCATAAAAAACGTGAGATGGTATTGGACTTATTTTGCCATTGCGTAGGATTTTTTATTGTGATTTTATTAGTGGGAGCTATAAGAGAAATTCTAGGTGCTGGAACTATTATGGGACATTCTTTCAATTTTGGATTCACTGTTCCTGGTATACTATATCCATTTGGTGGCTTTATCATAGTTTCTTTTCTGGCGGCACTTATGCAAAAAATAAAAAACAAAGCTGAAAACAACCAAAAATAATGATACTATTGTATCTTTTGTAAAAGGCGGTGAAAAAGCAGTTGCATAAATTTATTGTAATAATTATGCAGTGCTTAATATATGCAGGAATTTTTTAAATTAACCACGGAGTTTTTTCGAGATATGTTTGTCTTTTCAATGATAGCAATATTTTTGGAAAATTCAATTTTTACTCGTGCATTAGGCACAAGTACTTCTTTGTTTATTGTCAGAAAAAAATACAATATACTGCTTTTTGGAGCAGTTATGACATGTATTATTACAGTTTCATCACTGATAGTTTACCTAATAAACCCGTTTGTCGAACAAATCACGCATAAATATTATTTTACACCTATAATTTACGTAGCAATAATTGGTGTAGTTTATATTGCAGCACTTTTAATAACAGGTGCTTGCTTTAAGAAAAAGAAAAAAGAAATTTTAACAATGATACACGTTTCTGCTTTTAACTGTGCAGATTTAGGTGCATTATTGTTAGCTTCAGAGTATCCAGATTTAAGTTTAGGCGGTTTTATAGGTTTTGGCATTGGAACTGGTATAGGTTTTACAATGGCAACTTATTTTATTGATATTGCATATGAAAAACTAAATAGCGAAAAAATCCCGTCATCATTTAGAGGTTTTCCAATAACTTTAATGTATATTGGAATTTTGTCGTTAGCTTTTTATGGTTTAATAGGTCATGAACTCCCATTTTAACTTGGTGGCAGTAGTAATTGAGCAGGAATTTGAGCATAATAGTATGTAATTGTGAATATAATAATGAGAGGGGAATTGCTTATGGCAAAGCCTAGAAAAGTTATTAGAACAAAAAATATATATAGGAAAAAGCGGCGATTTCCAAAATGGTTAAGCACTACATTTTTTGCGTTACTTGTCGCTTTCTTGATAGGGTTTGGATATTTAGTGGCACGTGAACTTAATCGTTTTTTTGTCAAAAAAGCTGAAAATGATAAAAATAATGAGGCTGTGTCATCGGTGACGTCTAATCCCGAAAGTGGGTCAAGTTCTGAAAGTGGCTCGTCTAGCGATAATACTGTACAAGCACCGTCATACAAGGCGACAA
>JAVWHI010000025.1:0-12693 GCA_036640155.1 Oscillospiraceae bacterium
CAACTAGTGGACTTGACCCCATTGTTCGTGATGAGATGCTTGATATTTTTAACGAGTTTACAAGAGACGAAAACCACTCTATTTTAATTTCATCGCATATCACTAGTGACCTTGAAAAAATCTGTGACTACATAGCGTTTATTCATGAGGGAAAACTAGTTTTTTGTAAAGAAAAAGACAGACTTCATGAAGAATATGGAATTATTCGCACGACAAAAGAAGAAATGCAAGCAATAAACAGTGAGCAAATAATTGGATTTAAGGATAATGGATATTTTGTAGAAATATTAGTTAAACGTGGTCAAGTTCCCTCACAATTTAGTGTAGAAAATGCCTCTATTGAAGAGATAATGTTATTTTTCGTAAAAGGAGTTAATAAATAATGAAGGGATTAGTAATAAAGGACTTGAGCGTTTTAATAAAGCAGTTCAAGGTATTTTTAATAATAATGATTGGCTTTTCTTTACTTCCTGGGTTTCAATTTTCCGCTTTTATTATATGTTACTGTGCAATAGCCTCATTAAGCACTATTTCATATGATGAACATTCAAAATGGGACAAATTAGCAGCTATGATGCCATATACAAAAAAGGAGTTAGTTTTCAGTAAATATATTACAGGCTATATTTGTATCACGGCCGCAATGTTTATAGCTCTTTTTGGAAAAACAATTACTTCGCTATTTACAAAACAACTAATTAACTTTCAAGAAGTAGGACAGCTATTTTTAATCGTGTGTATTGGCTTATTAATTCAAGCGATTGATTTGCCAATTGTTTTTAAGTTAGGTGTTGAAAAAGGAAGAATGCTTATTGCTTTTTCGTTAATAGTAGCAGCGGCTTTAGTTTTTCCATTACTCACTGTTTTTAGAATGGGTTTTGAAAATATAGTAATAAACATACCACTTGTTATAATGGTATTAGTATTATTAGTAGTAATACTAAATATTATTTCGGTTAGTCTTTCACATAGATTTTACTCTAAACGTGAAATGTAGTTTTAAAATAATTTAACGGTGCAATTTCGTATAATAAACAAAAACGAGATTGCACTATTATTTTTGTCATTAATTGATGAGTTTTTGCTAAAACTGTCACTAGATTTATTAATTTTTTTAAAATACCAAATATATACTTTACTTTATGGCTTACATAATGTAAAATATAACGTAAAGAGTTTTATAGTGTTTATCAAGATATTTGTAATTAATAACTGCATTTGAAAGGAAGTTTTTTATGTCACTGAAGTATAAGAGGGTTTTACTAAAATTAAGCGGTGAAGCTTTAGCCGGAGAAAAAGGGTTTGGCTTAGATTATAGTGTTATTGTACCTGTTTGTAAAAGTATAAAAAAATGTGCAGACTTAGGAGCACAAATTGCAATTGTTGTAGGTGGCGGAAATTTTTGGAGAGGTCGTTCGAGTGGTGCAATGGATAGAACTAGAGCAGACCATATTGGAATGCTAGGTACTACAATGAATGCTTTAGCAGTTGCTGATGTATTAGAAGAAATGGGCGTTGACGTTAGAGTGCAAACAGCTATTGCAATGCAGGCAGTAGCAGAGCCATATATTAGAAATCGTGCTGTTCGTCATTTAGAAAAAGGAAGAGTAGTTATTTTTGGTTGCGGAACAGGAAACCCGTTTTTTTCAACTGATACAGCCTCATCTTTAAGAGCAGCTGAAATAGAAGCTGATATTATTTTTAAAGCAACAATGGTAGACGGGGTTTATGATAAAGACCCTAATAAGTTTAGTGATGCTGTAAAATATGATGAAATAACTTTTAGTGATGTACTAGCAAAAAACCTAGCTGTAATGGATTCAACTGCTGCTTCAATGTGTAAAGATAATAATATACCGCTTTTAGTATTTAACCTTAATAATCCTGATAATATTCTACACGCATTAGAAGGTGAAGCGGTAGGAACAATTGTAAGATAAAAAAACTTAGCATAATTTATTTAAGAAAGGTTAGTTTTATATGAAAGAAAAAATTAATACCGCAAAAGATAAAATGCAAAAGTCAATTGCCTCGTATGAGCATGAATTAAAATCAATAAGAGCAGGTCGTGCAAACCCATCGATATTAGATAAAATAACAGTTGAGTATTATGGAGTACCAACAAAAATAGACCAAATGGCAGCTATTTCTGTTCCTGAAGCAAGAACGCTTTTGATTCAGCCATGGGACCCATCTGTTTTATCACAGATTGAAAAAGCAATAAATGCTGCTGATACAGGAATAAATCCTACAAATGATGGAAAAGTAATAAGAATGATGTTCCCACCATTAACTGAAGAACGTCGTAAAGATATTGTAAAAGATGTTCACAAACTGTGTGAAGAATGTAAGGATGCATTGCGTGCGATAAGACGTGAGGCTAACGAAAAAATCAAAGCAATGAAAAAAGACTCCGGAATAACAGAGGACGATATCAAATCAGGAGAAGAGCAAATTCAAAAACTAACAGATAAGTTTTGCAAAGAGGCAGACGAAATAAGTAAGGCAAAAGAAATAGAGATAATGTCTGTTTAATTTAGGCTAATTTTAACTTTTAAAAGGCGGTGACTAAGGTTTACATGCACTTATAATTTTGCAGGTTGCATTTTTTTAGTAGTGCAGTGCCTATTGATTATGCCACAAGAAAAAATATTACCTCGCCATATCGGAATAATTATGGATGGAAACGGAAGATGGGCAAAACTTCGAGGACTACCAAGGCAAGCAGGACATAAAGTTGGAGCTAATACGTTTCGTACCATTGTGCGGTATTGCAACAAAATTGGGATAAAATATTTAACGGTTTATGCTTTCTCGACCGAGAACTGGAAACGTCCAAAAGAAGAAATAATGGCGATTATAGACCTGTTTCGTGAATATTTAGTAGATGTTGAGAATTATAAATCGGAAAATGTAAAGACTAAATTCATAGGAGATTTATCAGCTTTTGATGACGATATACGTAAAAAAATTGCTGATTGTGAATCTGACAGTGAAAATTTTACTGGATTAACTCTTAACATTGCTATGAATTACGGTGGAAGAGATGAAATTATCACCGCAGTGAAAAAAATATCGGAAAGAGTTAAAAATGGCGAAATAACCACTGAGCAAATTAACGAAGAGATGATTTCACAAAATTTATACACAGCTGGTCAGCCAGATGTTGATTTGATAATTCGTCCGAGTGGAGAGCTTAGACTGTCTAATTTCATGTTGTGGCAATCAGCGTATGCTGAGTATATTTTCATGGACATTTTGTGGCCAGATTTTAATGAAAATAGCCTTGATAAGGCTTTAAATGAATTTTCACGTCGAAATAGAAGATATGGCGGCGTATAAGTCTACTTGAATTTATTAGACTTATAAATAGTTTATATGTCCTTAAAAAACAAGTGTCACACCGTAAATGGACGATTTTTGCTCTTATCACTTTTTTTACTTTGCGAGGTAAGAGTAATTGCTTTTTAAAGTTTTGTGCCGACGCAAAGCGGCAAAATGGAGTGTAAAAAATGAAGCAGCGTATTTTTTCTGCAATTATTGGCTTATCTCTGTTCGCTACAATTTTGTTCTTTTTTGATGGAATCATATTTCATATTGCAATCGCACTTGTTTCAGTGATAGCAGTTTATGAAATATTAGTGGCGACAAAATACAGTGAGAACAAGGCTTTATCGGCAGTTAGCTTAATATTTGCCGCTATGGTACCTTTTTTTAGAATGCCGGGGTTTAATAATATAGCAAAACTATCGTCGTTTCTATTTATAGCGGCATTGTTTACAGTTTTGATAATTAAGCATGATACAATTAAATTTGAGCATATTGGACTAGTTTTCTTTGTGTCATTAGTTTTTCCACTAGCTCTTTCAAGTGTAATATATATTAGAGACGAAAATCCTCAGTTTGGGATGCTTTATGTTCTATTAATATTTGTGTTTGCTTGGGGTGCTGATGGTGGTGCTTACTTTGTCGGAAAATTTTTCGGTAAACATAAGTTAGCTCCAAAAATAAGTCCTAATAAAACTATTGAGGGTGCAATTGGCGGACTTATTGCAGGAATAATATTTTCTGTTTTAACTGCATATATTTATTCTAGCTATATGCTTTCTACAGGCGTATCTATTACGATTAACTGGGTGTTATTAATAATAGTAGCTGCTGTGATGTCTATAATTGGAATGTTTGGAGACTTATCAGCATCTATTATAAAAAGACAATGTTCTATTAAGGATTTCGGACACATTCTACCCGGACATGGTGGAGTGCTAGATAGATTTGATAGCATATTGTTTGTAGCACCAACGTTGTTTATTTTATTACAATTTGTGAAACTTGTAAAATAGTTCTAACAAAATTCAAGCTAAGCACTAAATATAATATGCCCCATGCTTTGCTGATAATATGCAGAATTAAGCAGGGGGCATTGACATTTTAAAATACAAATAAGGGTGTGTAAGCAAAACGATGAAAAATGTAAGTATTTTAGGCTCCACCGGTTCGATTGGTAAGCAGGCTATTAATGTTTGCATGGCAAATGACTTTCATGTTGTTGCTTTAGCGGCAAAACAAAGTGTTTCTTTACTGGCAGCTCAAGCAAAGTTGTTAAAACCAGAGATTGTGTGTATTTATGACGAAACAAAATATACTGAATTAAAAAGCTTGATAGGTGATAGTGATATCAAAATTGTTACCGGAATGGAAGGACTATGTGAAGCAGCATCGATAAATAATGCTGATATAACATTAAACTCTGTTGTTGGAATGATAGGTTTAAAGCCAACTCTTGAGGCAATCAAAGCTAAAAAAGATATAGCACTTGCTAATAAAGAGACACTTGTAACTGGTGGAAAACTTGTAATTAGTTCAGCAAAAGAAAACAACGTGAAAATTTTGCCGGTGGATAGTGAACATTCTGCAATTTTTCAAGCTATGCAGGGCAATGCTATGAACAATGTTAAAAAGATTATTTTAACAGCATCTGGTGGACCATTTTTCGGTAAGAGCAAACTTGACTTGCAAAATGTAACAGTCAAACAAGCATTAAATCATCCTAATTGGGATATGGGCGCAAAGATAACGATTGATTCAGCAACATTAATGAACAAAGGTCTAGAGTTAATAGAGGCGGTGTGGTTATTTGATAAAAAGGCGTCTGATATTGAGATAGTAGTACATAGACAAAGCGTAGTTCATTCAGCAGTTGAATATGAAGACAATTCGGTTATTGCACAACTAGGAGTACCTGATATGAAAATACCAATTCAGTACGCCTTGACTTATCCAAATCGTGTTTGTTGTGATGTAAAACGCCTTAGCTTGACCGACTATGGTGCGTTGACATTTGAAAAAGCTGACACCGAAACTTTTATATGTTTGCAAGCGTGCATTAAAGCGATATCGTTAGGTGGGCTTTATCCTACTATAGTAAACGGTGCAAATGAGCAAGCAGTTGAACTTTTCTTAAAAGAGAAAATTTCATTTTGGGAAATAGGTCAACTAGTTTTACGCTCGATTGAAAGCGTAAAGAGCAAGGAGAATTTTGATTTTGACGATATAATAGATGCTGATAAAGTGGCAAGAGAATTTGTTTTATCGAATGTTTAATATTTTAATTTTGTCAGTTTGAGTGCTGTAAAATAATATTTGTTAGGTGGCTTTTGTCTGTGGGAATTATTTATACTATTTTGATTTTTGGTTTAATTATTTTTATTCACGAGTTAGGACATTTTTTAGTAGCAAAGGCTAGTGGAGTTACTGTTCACGAATTTGCTCTGGGTATGGGACCTACAATTTTAAAGCACCAAGGTAAAAATACTAAATACGCATTAAGACTTTTACCAATTGGTGGCTTTGTTCAAATGGAAGGCGAAGATAGCCAGTCAGATGATGAAAAAGCTTTTTGCAAAAAACCAATTTATAAGAAGATGGCAATAGTAGTTGCAGGCGCAGTAATGAATCTTTTACTAGGCTTTGTTATAATGGTTGTTTTTTACGCTGCTACACCGATTGTGGGTGATAATGAAACACCGTTAATTGGTACGACGACTATAGTTAATTTTAAGGAAGACTCGGCATCGCAACAAGCAGGGCTAAAAAAAGGCGACCAAATTCTAAAGATGAACAAAACATCAATTTTGATATATGACGATATACTTTTTGAATTAGCACGTGACGAAGATGGAATTGTCGATTTTCTTGTAAAGAGAGACGGAGAAAAAGTATCCGTGCCAAATGTTTCTTTTGCAAAAGAAGGCGAAGGCGAGAATATGTCAATCAACTTCGACTTGATAATGAAAGGCGTAAAACCGTCATTTGCTCCGGTAGTGAAAAACGCTTCACTATACACTGTTTCACTTGCACGTAATTCGTGGGTTTCAATAGGCGATTTATTTACTGGTAAAGTTGGATTAACTGACTTATCAGGTCCTGTTGGAGTTGGTAAAGTTGTTACACAAGTAGCATCTAATGGACTTTTAAACCTTCTAAAAATCACAGCGTTTATTACAATAAGTGTTGGAATGTTTAATTTATTACCGTTCCCGGCACTTGACGGAGGTAGATTTGTCTTTTTAATAATAGAAGCAATAAGACGTAAACCTGCTAACGCTAAACTTGAGGGTACAATCAATGCGATTGGATTAGGCTTATTAATGGTTTTGATGTTATTTGTTACGCTCAAAGATGTAATAGGTTTGTTTTAACTAAATTTAAGGAGAACGAATATGGAAAGACGTATAGTAACACCAGTAAAGGTTGGGAATGTTTTAGTGGGTGGAGAAAAAATAATTATACAATCTATGCTTAATATACCTGATACTGATATTCAAGCAAATGTTGCACAAGCACAACTCTTAGAAAAAGCAGGATGTGATATTGTTCGTGTTGCAGTTGCAAATATGCAGGCGGTTGAACTTGTTAAAGCGATTAAAAAAGATGTAGTTATTCCACTTGTAGCCGACATTCATTTTGATTATAAATTAGCACTAGCAGCAATAGACGCCGGCGTTGATAAAATTAGAATTAATCCAGGAAACATAGGCGATGACAGCAAAGTTGCACAGGTAGTTAAAGCGTGTAAGGCACACAATATTCCTATAAGAATTGGAGTTAATGCAGGCTCACTAGAAAAAAGCATTTTAGCAAAATATCAAGCTCCAACTGCACAAGCACTAGTAGAAAGTGCAATGTATCACGTTGCTTTGCTCGAAAAACATGATTTTTCTGATATAATTATCTCGATAAAATCGTCTAACGTTTTAACAAACATTGAAGCTTATGAGATTTTAGCAAACAAGTGCAGTTATCCTTTACACCTAGGCGTTACAGAAGCCGGTACAAAAAACATGGGCATTATAAAAAATGCTATTGGTATTGGAAGTCTTTTAGCAAAAGGAATTGGTGATACAATTCGTGTTTCATTGACGGCTGACCCAGTAGAAGAAGTGTATGCCGCTAAAAACATTTTAAAGGCAATAGGTCTTGATAATAGTGGACCGCAGATTGTTTCTTGTCCTACTTGTGGACGTACAAAAATTGACTTAATAACTCTTGCAACAAAGGTTGAAGAGGCACTCGTAAATTGCGATAAAAACATTAAAGTAGCAGTCATGGGGTGCGTTGTTAATGGACCGGGTGAAGCAAGAGAAGCTGATATTGGAATAGCAGGCGGCGACGGTTGTGCTGTATTATTTAAAAAGGGCGAAGTTATAAGAAAAATCGCTGAGAAAGACATTTTACACGAATTGCTTTTTGAAATTGAAAAGCTATAGAATAGGAGCTACTGTTGGGAAAGACGTTAAAAGATATATTTGGTGAATATGTTAAAGATGATAGTTTATTTGACTTTTTAGGCGAATCTGAAATATTATATCTAGATATAATAAAAGAAAAAAATGAGATAAGTGCTACAATTAAATGCGAACAACTTGTTTGCAAAAAGGATTTGTTTATTCTTCAAAAAGCCATTGCTAGTAGTATGAACATATCAAAAGTAAGCATTTATACGAAATATTTACCCACATTATTTAGTACAAAATATTTTCCACAGATAATAGAATCAATAAAAATCACTTCAAGTGTTGTAAACGGATATTTTGATAATTGTGAGCCTACATTCCAAAATAATAAGCTTAGTATAAATTTAAAAAATGGCGGGTGCGATATTTTAACTAAGTGCCATGTTGATAAGGATATTATGAAGCAAATTGCGTTTGAGTTTTCTATAAATGTAGAAGTTGTATTTTGTGGAACTTTGATGTTATCTGAAGAAGATTACAATTCTATAATGGATAAAGTCAAGCCGGAAGCTAAGCCATATGTGATTAAGCCAAAACAAGAACAAACAAAAAGTGTGCCATCACAGTATGTAGTACCAAAAGTTAAAGCTGAAAGAATTGACATGCGAAAGTTGCCATTTGAATGCTCTAATGAAGAACTTATTAAGGGCAAAAAAATCGGCGAACAGCCGACACCGCTTAGTGAAGTGAATGCAGAAACCGGCAGAGTAACTGTTTGTGGCGAAGTGTTTTCTAAACTTGTAAAAGTCACAAAAGACGGTAAAAAACTAATTATTTCTATAGATATAACTGATTATACTAGTTCAAATACAATAAAAGTAATTGAAGATGTTAAAAAAGCAGAAGAATTTGAAAAGATAACGGTTGGCAGTGTTTTGCTTGTTCGAGGTGAAGCATCTTTTGATAAATATGATAAAGAAGTAGCAATTAGGGCAAATGACATTGTGAAGTACAAGAAAAAAGAAAAAACCGATGATGCTGAAGAAAAACGTGTTGAACTTCATTTACATACGATTATGTCCTCAATGGATTCAACCATTAAAACGGACGAAGTTATCAAAAGAGCGTATAATTGGGGTCATAAGGCGGTAGCAATAACCGACCACGGTGTAGTTCAAGCGTTTCCTGATGCAATGTTTCTTTTAGATGATATTAGAAAAAATGGCGGTACGGATTTTAAAATTATATATGGCGTTGAGGACTATTTCATTAATGACATGGTTGAGGTGGTTATCGGAGAAAATGATACCAATCTTGACGATGAATTTATTGTATTTGATACTGAAACGACTGGGCTTAGTGCTGCTAGTGAAAGAATTACAGAAATAGGTGCAGTAAGAATTAAAAATGGGGAAGTAATTGATAGTTTTGACACATTCGTTAATCCTGAAAAGCCTATTCCAGCTAAAATCACAGAGCTAACAGGCATTACTAACGCTATGGTTTGCGATGCACCGACTGAATTAGAAGCAATTACTGCTTTTTTAGATTTTTCAAAAGACTTAACCTTAATAGCACATAATGCACCGTTTGACATGGCTTTTTTAAACAATGCAGTGCAAAGATGTGGCAAACAAAAAAGTTTTACTTCTATTGACACTGTGCCAATAAGTCGCAAACTATATCCAGAGCTTAAAAAGCATAAATTGAATTTAATTGCTGAACATTTGAAGATTGGTGAGTTTAATCACCATCGTGCTTGTGATGATGCGATGGTACTTGCTAAAATTTTCTTCAAAATGAGTGAAAAAATGAAGAGCGAGTATGATATTAAAACTATTAAGCAGATAAACACAAAACTTTCCGGACTTGATTATAAAAAAGCCAAGGCATATCACCAGATTTTATTGGTTAAAAACAGCACAGGGCTTAAAAACTTATATAAGCTTGTTTCATTTGCACATTTAAATTATTTTTACAGAAAGCCTAGAACATTAAAAAGCGAGCTAATTAAACATCGTGAGGGACTTCTTATAGGAAGTGCATGTGAAGCCGGAGAACTTTACACAGCAGTAGTTGAAGGAAAACCGTGGGGCGAGTTATGCGATATAGCCTCATTTTACGATTATTTGGAGATACAGCCTTTAGGTAACAATGAATTTATGCTTCGCAATGGCACAGTTGATAGTATGGATAGAATTAAGGAATTTAATAAAACTATCTGTAACTTGGGCGAAAAGTTAAATAAGCCTGTTGTAGCAACGTGTGACGCACATTTTTTAAATGCGGCAGACAGTGTATTTAGAGAAATATTGATGTCGGGAATGAAGTTTAAAGATGCTGACCAACAAGCACCACTTTATTTTAGAACTACTCAAGAGATGTTAAATGAGTTTTCTTATTTAGGTAAAGAAAAGGCAAGGGAAGTAGTTATAACTAATCCTAATTTAATTGCCGACATGATAGACCCTGATGTAAGACCGATTCCAAAAGGAACTTTTACCCCAAAAATTGAGGGTGCAGAAGAAGACCTTGAAAAAATCACATGGCAAAAAGCACGTGAAATATATGGCGAAAATGTACCGGAAATTGTTGCTAATAGACTTACAAGAGAGTTGACATCAATTATAAAGCACGGATTTGCTGTACTTTATATGATTGCACAAAAACTTGTTTTTCGTTCTGAACAAGACGGATATTTAGTAGGCTCAAGAGGCTCTGTAGGGTCGTCATTTGTAGCATCAATGGCAGGAATATCGGAAGTTAATCCGCTTCCACCTCATTATGTTTGCCCAAAATGCAAAAAAAGTGAGTTTATCACTGATGGGTCGGTGGGTTCAGGGTATGATTTACCACCAAAAAAATGTCCTAATTGTGGTACAGAATATAATCGCAATGGGCATGATATTCCATTTGAAACTTTTTTAGGCTTTGACGGTGATAAAGCACCTGATATTGACCTTAATTTTTCCGGTGAATATCAGTCACGTGCGCACAGATACACCGAAGAACTTTTTGGTAAAGACCACGTTTTTAAAGCAGGAACTATTTCGACAGTAGCAGATAAAACCGCATATGGTTTTGCAATGAAATATTTAAACGACAAAGGAAAGATAGTTCATAAAGCGGAAGAAAATAGACTAGCACTAGGCTGTACTGGCGTTAAAAAAACTACAGGGCAACACCCTGGTGGAATGGTTGTTGTGCCAGCTGATTATGAAGTTTATGACTTTACTCCAGTTCAGCACCCTGCTGACTTAGTAGAATCGGACGTAATCACGACACACTTTGACTTTAACTCTATGCACGACACTATTTTAAAACTTGATGAATTAGGTCATGATGTTCCGACAATGTATAAGCACTTAGAAGACTTAACAGGTGTTAAAATTAGTGATGTGCCACCGTGCGAGCCTGAAGTGCTAAGCTTATTTACTTCGGTGGAAGCTCTAGGTGTAACGCCTGAAGAAATAGGTAGTTTAAATGGAACGTTTGGCTTACCTGAAATGGGAACGCCTTTTGTAAGACAAATGCTATTAGATGCACAACCGCAAACATTTTCAGACTTATTACAAATTTCAGGACTTTCGCATGGTACGGACGTTTGGGCTAACAATGCACAAGATTTAATCAAAAATGGAACTTGTAAAATTGCCAATGTTATAGGAACACGTGATAGTATTATGACATATCTTATCCATAAAGGTCTTGAGCCTAAAATGGCTTTTAAAATTATGGAGATAACAAGAAAAGGAAAGGCCCCTAAACTTTTAACAGAAGAACACTTTAAAGCTATGCGTGATTGTGGCGTACCGGAATGGTATATAGAAAGCTGTTTGAAAATTAAATACATGTTTCCAAAAGCACATGCTGCTGCTTATGTTATTGCAGCAGTAAAACTAGGCTATTATAAAATTCATTATCCTCTTGAATTTTACGCTACAGTTTTTACAGTGCGAGGCTCAGACTTTGAAGCAGAAAGTGCTGTATTAGGTAAAGAAGCAGTAAAGTTAAAATTGGATTATTATAAAGAAAAAGGCAATGAACTTAGCGCTAAAGAAGAAGATACATACACCATGATGCTCATAACAAACGAAATGTTATGTCGTGGGTTTGAGTTTTTACCGGTCGACTTGTTTAAATCGCATGCAACGGACTTCGTTGTCGAGGATAAAAAAATACGTCTACCTTTTACTTCGCTTAAAGGGCTAGGAGAAAACGCAGCTAGAAACTTAGAAGAAGCCTCAAAACAAGGCGATTATATTTCTTGTGATGAAGTGCAATCAAGAGCTGGCGTGTCTAAAGGAGTTATAGAAACACTCGATGCTGCCGGTGCTTTAGGCAATTTACCAAAAACAAGCCAGACAACATTATTTTAGTATTGACTTTTTTGTGTTAGCGTGTTATCATAGTAATACACTAAAGTGGAAAAGGATGAGAGCAATGAATAAAAACAAGTTAATCACGCCGGAGGGAACAAAAGATTATCTTTTTGAAGAAGCGATTATAAGAAAGAGCGTACAAGATAGACTAAGAAAGCTGTTTGATACAAATTGTTTTTTTGAAGTTGTGACGCCGAATGTTGAATTTTTAGATGTATTTAATGCAAATGGTTATAGTATGCCATCGGAATTTATGTATAAGCTTGTTGACTATAAGGGCAGGTTAATAGCAATACGTCCTGATTCTACAATGCCAATAGCAAGGCTTGTAGCGACAAGACTTAAAAATGAGCAACTACCACTTAGATTATACTATAATCAATCGGTAAATTCATTAAATAAGAGCATGAGTGGCAGAAGTGACGAAATCATGCAAGCTGGTATTGAGCTTATAGGTGCTGGAACAACAAAAGCAGATTTAGAAGTATTAAATCTTGCTATTATGTCGCTAAGTTCCTGCACAAAAAATGATTTTAGGATTGAGATAGGTCATATAGGCATATTTAATTCACTTA
>JAVWHI010000025.1:12703-12944 GCA_036640155.1 Oscillospiraceae bacterium
TATGGAGTCACTTAACGCTGATGAAGATATGCGTGAACAAATAAGAATTTCTATAGAAACCAAAAACTATCCTGAACTCAATGACTTATTGGATAGTTTTGGTGATAAATACGAAGCTAATGTTTTAAAGCAGCTCCCACGTCTTTTTGGCGGTGAGGACGTGTTTTTAAAAGCACGTGAGCTAATAAACAATGAAGCCACAATAAATATTTTATCATATTTAAAAAAGCTCTACACTTAT
>JAVWHI010000026.1:0-12892 GCA_036640155.1 Oscillospiraceae bacterium
CATTTGTGATTTTGCAGTTTTAATATAGCTCATAAAATGTTCAAAAACTATGCCGGGTTCATCTAAATCCGGGTTCCAACGTTTAACCCATTCAAGTGTAATATATGAATCGAAATCTTTGCTTTTTAACAACTTTAACGTTTCAAGTACTGGAACATCTCCATAGCCAATCATTTTATATTCAATGCCACTTTGTCCTAGAATGCTATCTTTAACATGAACGTATTTAATATAGTCGCCTAAAAGTGAATATGTGTATTGTGGTGATTCTCCAAAAAATCTGTATGGATGATGTACGTCCCATAAAACACCTTTGTTTTCGCAGTTGATTGAGTTGATAAATTCTAGCATTTCCTTAGAGTTTGCCAAAACACCGTTTGTTTCAATCAAAGGACAGACATTGTAATCAATGCCATATTCACATATTTGCGTATAAAGGTTTATCGCTTTTTTGAGATCAACCTTTTCAGGATGCGGTCGTGAAGATATCATTATGCGAATATATTTACAACCCAGTTTACTAGCTAGCATTATATATTCTTGTGCTTGCTCAAACTGATTTAGTTGCTCTTCACCAACTGATATACCAGTTGTTAGCATGGCTATTTCTATTTTTGATTCTTTTAATTTAGCAATATTTTTTTCTATATGATCAGCATCAAACGCTTTTGCTTTTGGCGTATAAAGCTCGTTAGCAATTCCTCTTACTTCTATACCGTCGAATCCTAAATCCTTTGCTGTAGAAAAAATATCTTTCCAGCCCCAATCAGGGCATCCTAATGTTGAAAACGCATACTTCATATAATAGCCTCCAATTTCTTAGCATACTCACCGCTAAAATAAACTCACATTAAACTAATTTAACCTATACTTATTATACTACAGTTTAACGTTTTTAACAAGATAAACTCTATAATTCCCTATTTATTTTTACGAATTACAAATTTTTTTCTTGGTGGTTTTTCCTCTGCAATTAGTTCAAGCGGTTGCAAGGTTTCCGGCGATATAACATCAATATTATCGTATTCATGTGTAAGTGTCGGTAAGTTTTTGTTTTTTAGGCGTCTTTCAAAGAACGATGAGATAAGAGAATAAATAACTGCGAATGTCGGAACGCCTAAAACCATGCCGGCAAATCCAAATAGACCTGAGCCTAAAAGAATGGCAAACATAACCCAAAATGCAGGAAGTCCTGTTGAGTCGCCTAGTATTTTCGGACCTAAAATGTTACCATCGAACTGCTGTAAAACGAGTATAAATAAAGCAAAATACAGACATTGCAATGGGTCAATCATTAAAATTAGCAGTCCGCTTGGAATTGCTCCAATAAATGGACCGAAAAATGGAACGACGTTTGTTATTCCGATAATAATTGAAATAAGTAAAGGGTATGGAAGGCGTAAGAGTGTCATTCCAATAAAGCAAATAATACCGATAATAAATGAATCAATAAGTTTGCCGGTTATAAATCCACCAAAAATTCTATGAGCGTTTCTTGTATTTCTAATAATAGAATTAGACGTCTCTATTTTAAAAAGTGAATACAATGTACGCTTTGCTTGTGCAAAAAACTTTTCTTTGCTAAGCATGATATATATTGCTATTATTATGCCAATCAAAAAGTTTTTGAAGGCTACTATAATACCTATAACGCCGGTTGTGACACCGGAAATAATGGTGTTTACCTGTGGGGCTAAGTTATTTGCGACCCATTCGCCGACAAATAAAGAAATGTTTTCAAACTGCTCGTCTATCAAAGAGGCTATTTGTGGATTTTTAGAAAGTATAACAGACATCCATTCCTTTAGGTTTGTAACGTAGTTTGGAAATTCATTAATAATTCCATTAATACTTTCAATAAGCTGTGGAATAACCATGTAAAACAAACTAACTATTACTGCAATAAGTAAGAATATAGAGCAGGTTACAGAAAAAAGCCTTGAAACTCTTTTGACTTTTTTAAGTTTTGTTTTTTTAAGCAATGGAATAAAACATTTTTCGTCAAAAAAATTCAGAACAGGTGAAAGAATATAGGCAATAGCAAGGCCAATTATAAATGGCATCAATATTGCACCTAGCATGTTTAAAGTGCCTACAAAGTCATGCCATTTTAATAACACAATTAAGAAAACAATACAAGAAACAATAACAACAAACGCCGTTACTCCTGTATATAGGTATTTTTTATCCCACCTAAATTTCATAGATTCCCTTTCGTTTTTAGAAGCGTTGCCCTTTTGCCACGACAAAATAATATTTATAACTGCGTTGGCGGATTAGTAAAATTTTGATATGAGTTTGATTCTTCTTCTGACGGTGCCGGCATATTCTCTTTTACTTCCAAATAATAACGTGATATCGATTTTTTGTTTCTTATTGCAAAAAGAATAAATGGACTTAGTCCGAATACAGATAACACCGTAAATATAGTGCAATGATTTTCATCGTAATCCTTGTAAATCTTTGCTAAAGTAACGAGTAAGAGTATCGTAAATGCGAAAGAAATGAAAGTACTAATTGCAGATATCAATTTAAGAGTAAGCATAGAGTAATAAGCTTGTGTTGTCATATTCATCGAAATTTGGTTTAAAAACTTTTCGGCATTTAATATAATATAACACCAAAAAATAATATTAACAGCAGTAACGAAAAATTCACATAATAAAAGCAATACTCTAAACTTAGTGCGTTTGCCTGCACAGCGATTTACATCGTCATAAATGCCTCCAAGAACATAGCTGCCAACTATAGGTATAAACGCAATTCCGGCGTGTTTATAACCACGGTTTTTAGAAAGTCTATATACCCCGATTGCCTTAAAAAAGTATAAAGTGATACAAATAAGCAAAGCTGTCACAATGAGACCTATAATCAAAGTTACAGCAAAGGCAGACACTACTGTCTGTGGTACGTCCGGTGTTACAAATGGTTGATCTTTCATAAAATAATCTCCTTACATTTTTATAATTAATTTTTATAATTATATTTTTAAATATAGTGGTAATCCTGTTTGTTCATTTACTATAGGAATTACGTTTCCTTTAATTAGGGGCAATAGGTAGTTTGCAATTTCTTTTTGTACTTTTGGGTCATTGTAATCAAACCATGAAGGTGGAACATTTTTTTCTTTGTTAGCAATGTTATTAACGTCTGTGGTTGTAATCGAATATTCATATGGAGCATCACTTATTCGATTAAAGCAAAGTGTTACACCACTCTGACCACTTAGCGCCGCTTCTACCGCTTTAACGCCAATTTCAAAAGCCTCATCTATATCAGCTAATGCTGCAAGATGTGAAGAACAACGCTGCATTACATTTAACTCTATGGATCGGACTTTACAGCCGATTTTATCCTTGACTAACATTTCTAAATATTTACCGACGCCACTTAAATATGAATGCCCAAAAATATCAGTTTCTCCGTTTTTAGTAGCCATGCCTACATATTCACCGCTTGCGTATTTAATCCCTTCACTAACAACTGCCACAACCGTATTTTTAGTAGTTAGCTCTTTTTTTATGGTGCTTATAAACTCTTCTTGGCTAAAGCTAACCTCAGGCAGTGCTATAATTTGAGGGGAATCCCCGCCTAAAATTTTTGGTAAGCCAGCTGCTAATGTAAGCCAACCGGCACTTCTACCCATTATTTCGACAATAACAACGTTTTTAACAGGATATATTTCGCTATCACAAATTATCTCACTTACTGTGTTAAAAAGATATTTTGCACTACTTCCAAAGCCTGGAGTGTGATCAGTAACAGGCAAATCGTTATCAATAGTTTTAGGTATTCCAATAGCTTTTATGTCAAGTTTTCTTTCCTTGAAAAAACAATCAAGTTTTGCCACTGTATCCATTGAATCGTTACCGCCTATGTAAAAAAAACAACCGATGTCATATTTTTTTAAAGTCTCTTCTATTTGCATGTATATTTGACGAGAGCTTTCTTGAAAAGGTGGTAATTTATATCTGCATGAACCTAATGCCATTGCAGGAGTTTGCTTTAAAATTTTAATTTTATCGTCACTTGCTATAGTGCTTAAATCTACTATATTATCGTTAATAACACCGGTAATGCCATTTCTAGCGCCATAAACAGTTCCAATCTCTACACTTTGCGTTCCTTTTTTGATAACGCCAGCTAGTGATGAATTTATAGCAACGCTAGGACCTCCGGATTGGCCGATTAAAATGTTCTTCATTGTTATACTCCATTCTGCCGTTTTTTTCATCAGCACAAAATAAAATAATCGCTTTTATCTATTATACTTTTATTTGTGGTAAATTTCAACCATAATCACAATTTAATTGTATTTTCCCGGAACTATACTTGTCTTTAACAGACTTAAGCATTTATTTCGACATTTTTTGACAAAATTATTTTCCCGTGTTATACTATCTCTTGTTTTAAGTGGGAGGGTTTTGATGTATGAAAATCAGTAAAAAGGGAATACTTGGCATATCGGTTTGTGGTTTTATTGTAGTTTTACTTGTGCTTATTTTAATGCGTTTTGACACGCCTATTATTAGCACCGCCGCCCCGAAAAGTGTGGTATCAAAAAGTGATGTAAAAATAAGTTCTTCTACAAAATCTAAAAGTAGTAAAAGTTCAAGCAAGGTGACTTCTAAGACTGCACAAAGCACTAATTCGGAAGTATCAAATACGCATCAAGGCGATACACAAAACTATGATTTTAAAAATAGCACACTGCAATCATTAAAAAAGTTTAGCAAAGAAAACCTTGTCACTTTGAAGTTATTAACTCAAGAAAGCGATTTTGCTAGTCCTATATTAAAACAAGAAGGAACTGATGAAAAAATCATAGACACTGTTGAGTTATTAAACAGTGCTATAACATCTTTTATAAATCCCTCGCTTAAAAGTGCGACTTCCTATAATAATAAAATATACATTTTTCTTGTTGATAGTCTAAAAGAGGGTACTGCCACAGCACAGCACTATTATAAAGATGAAATTAATTTTGTTTTTATCAGTATTAATAATTGTAATGAAAAAGATATACGCATAATATTATCACAAGCAATGAGTAAATCAATTGTAAAAGCCGCAAAATCCGGTGCTTTTAAACTTGCTATTGGTGCGCTTAACCCAGATGATTTTACTTATGGAACTCAAAAATCACAATATGTATACGATGAAGTTTTCACTAAGAACACACGTTTTTTATCATCAAAAGCACAAATGGATCCATTCTATGACTTAGAAGAATTTTTCTTAGAATATCTCACCAACAAAAAAGGCGTAAAAAACCTTGCACCATCTTTTCCTGTTTTTTATAAACTAGCGTATGTGCAGGACGTTGCAAAACAAATTTATGAAGAAAATTAAGTAACATTTATTATATTTAAAAGTATCAGCAACCAAAAATTATAAAGAATCACTATTGTTTAAAATGTGTTTATACGTTATAATAAAGCAGTGTATTAAAATAATATTTGCACAAAAGGAGCAAAATATGGATTTACAACGCAAAAAAGTGCAACTCTATACAGACGGAGCTTGTAGCAACAATCCCGGACCCGGTGGGTGGGGTGCTATTCTTTGTTTTAATGGCAACGAAAAAGAGCTTTCCGGCGGTGAGCCACAAACGACAAACAATAGAATGGAGCTAACTGCTGTAATAGAAGGACTTAGTGCTTTAAAACAACCTTGTGACGTTGTTTTATATAGTGATTCAAAATATATTATTGATGCTGTTGAAAAAGGCTGGGCTAAGAAATGGCAAAAAAATAACTGGATGCGTAATCAAAAAGATAAAGCTTTAAACCCGGAACTTTGGGAAAAACTTCTCACACTTCTTGATAATCATAACGTCGATTTTGTTTGGGTTAAAGGTCACGCCGGACATGACTACAACGAGCGTTGTGACCAATTAGCAGTTGGATATTATTTAAATCATTATAAATAAATCGGTTGTTATAATAAATTTAAAAAAAATTAACATTAACAACCATTGTATTGCCTACTAAATCAGTATATAATGATTACATAGCAAAAAATAAAATTTAGCGGAGGTTTATATGAACAAATTTGTTTATGCAGATAATTCTGCGACTACAAAAATATCAGATAATGTATATAACGCTATGCTTCCATATTTAAAAGAACAATACGGTAACCCGTCTAGTATATATTCCATTGGGCGAGATGCAAAACGTGCAGTTGAAAAGGCAAGGGAGCAGGTTGCGGCAGGCATAAATGCCATGCCTCGTGAAATTTTCTTCACGAGTTGTGGTACTGAGGCAGACAATTGGGCAATTAAGGGTGTATGTGAAAAGCTATTTAAAGCGGGTAAAAATCACATAATAACGACTAATTTTGAGCATCATGCTGTTCTTCACACATGCGAAAAACTAGAAAAACAAGGTTTTGAAGTGACATATCTTCCAGTAGACGAACAAGGCTACATTACTCCAGATCAAGTTGCTAGTGCAATAAAAGACACGACTGCTATTGTAAGCATTATGTATGCAAACAACGAAATTGGTACAATTCAGCCAATTTCTGAAATAGGCAAAATTTGCCACGATAAAAAGGTTATTTTTCACACTGATGCTGTGCAAGCTATAGGAAATGTTGACATTGACGTTGTAGCATCAAATATTGATATGCTCTCACTTTCCGGACATAAGATTCACGCACCAAAAGGTGTTGGCGCATTGTATATTAAAAAAGGCATTGTAATTCCAAACTTTATTGATGGTGGCGCACAGGAGTCTGATAAACGAGGAGGAACTGAAAATCTAGCATCAATTGTTGGTTTAGGCGTTGCGATGCAAGAGGCTACAAAAAACATAGCACAAAAAGTAAACTATGTATCTTCTTTAAGAGATAAGCTTATCAGTGAGATTTTAAAAACAATTCCTAAGGCTCGCTTGAACGGTGGGAAATTAAGACTTTGTGGAAATGTTAATATTTCCTTTGAAGCTGTAGAAGGTGAAGCCCTATTATTAAGGCTTGACTTAAAGGGCATTTGTGCGTCTTCCGGTTCTGCTTGTACTTCCGGCTCGCTTGACCCGTCACATGTTTTGATGGCGATTGGGTTGCCACATGAAATTGCACATGGCTCACTTAGACTAAGTTTAAATGAACTAAACACAAATGAAGATGTTGATTATATATTAGAAGTATTACCAGGTGTAATAGAAATTTTAAGGGCTATGAGCCCAATTTGGAAAGGATAAATAAAAATGTTATATTCAGAAAAAGTCATGGACCATTTTGCAAACCCTAGAAATGTCGGAGAAATTGCTGATGCTAATGGCATAGGAGAAGTTGGAAATGCAAAATGCGGTGATATTATGAAAATGTATATTAAGGTTTCGGGCGATATTATCACTGATGTAAAGTTTAAAACATTTGGTTGTGGAGCTGCAATTGCAACAAGTTCGATTGCAACGGAAATGATTATAGGAAAATCAATCCCTGAAGCGTTAAAGTTAACAAACAAAGCTGTTGTTGAAGCACTAGATGGTCTTCCTCCGGCAAAACTACATTGCTCGGTTTTAGCAGAGCAGGCAATAAGGTCAGCTATAGCTGATTATTATACTCGTCAAGGAATCGACCCAACGCCAATTGTTGGTGTTATTGGCGAATGTGAAGCGTGTCATGTCAAATAGAGTTCTTGTCGCTTTAAGCGGCGGAGTTGATAGTTCTGTTTGCGTAAAGTTGCTACAAGAGCAAAAGTTTGATGTTGGTGCTGTGGTTTTTAAAATGTCGCCAGCACATCAATCAACAGTTGATGCGGCAGTCGAAACAGCAAATGTCTTAGGTATACCTATTTTTATTGAAGATTTAACTGCTCTTTTTGAACAAAATGTCATTAGCTATTTCATCAATGAATACATGAATGGTAAAACACCTAACCCATGTGTTGTTTGCAACAAAACTGTAAAATTCAAAGCTTTACTAGATGCTGCTAATAAATACGGATACGATTTTATCGCAACCGGACATTATGCAAAACTTGTTAAAACAGAAGATGAAGTCTTTTTAAAACGTGGTGCTTGTGATAAACGTGACCAATCATATATGTTGTACCGCCTATCTCAAGATGTCTTAAAAAGGTTATTACTTCCTTTATCGGATATGGAAAAGCCTTACGTGCGTGAAATAGCACTAAAAAGCAACATGCCAGCAGCAAAAAAACCAGACAGTCAGGAAATTTGTTTTATTCCAGACAACAATTATAGCAATTATATCGAAAAGAGAAATGGTAAGCAAGTACCGGGCGATTTTATTGCACCTGATGGTAAACCATGTGGTAAGCACAAAGGAATTATTCACTACACAGTAGGTCAGCGAAAGGGATTAGGTATAGCATTAGGAGAGCCTGTTTTCGTTCGTGAAATTGACCCGAAAACAAACAATATTTACCTTTCAAATAATGGCGGAGAGCTATTTAGTTTTGCTATAATAAATAGCGTAACAACAGTAAGCGATAAGCCACTATCTCAACGCATTAATGCTTTAGTAAAGATTCGTTCAACCGCTGCACTAACGCCGGCAACGATAACGCCTTTAGCTAATAACAAAGCGGAAGTGGTTTTCAGGATCCCTCAAAAAGCAGTAGCAAAAGGTCAATCTATTGTTATTTATGTTGATGACTGCGTAATTGGTGGCGGATTTATTGAATAAAAATAATACATTTTAAGGATTGTGAGTTTTTTAACTTACAATCCTTTTATAAAGGAAAATTTATGCGTATATTAAAATACACAGTTACCGACGAATATGACGGTTTTAAGCTTGAGGACTACTTGATAAAAGCACATGGGTTTTCCAGAAGAATCATTACTAAGCTCAAACAAAAGCGTGGATTTATCACTCTTAATGCTGAACATATTCGAATGGTCGACTTAATAAGGTGTAATGACGAAATTGCGGTAACGTTTGAGGACGTTCCTCACCTTAGCCAGAATAGTTCACTAGTAGTACCTGTTGTTTATGAAGACGATGACATTATTGTTTTTAATAAGCCGGCAGATATGCCTGTTCACCCATCTGGAAAGCATCAAAGTGACACGCTTGCTAATGTTTTTGCATACCTATCAGCACAAAAAGGCGAAAACCATATTTTTCGTCCGATAAACCGATTAGATAGAGATACCACGGGTCTTTGCGTTGTCGCTAAAAACGCTCTCGTTGCAGCGACACTTTGGAAAAGTATAGAAAAAGAATACACAGCTATTGCTTGTGGTTATGTAATTCCAGACGAAGGTAAAATTGATGCACCAATTTATAGACCTGATGAATGTTTCACAAAACGTGTCGTTGACGACAGAGGAAAGCGTGCCATCACAAATTTCACAGTGGTTAAGCGAATGAATAATTATACATTATTATGTATTAAGCTTGAAACGGGTAGAACACATCAAATTCGTGTGCATTTTGCTAACATGGGGTTTCCACTAGCAGGCGACAGCATGTACGGTGGGAGTACAAGTGATATCAAAAGGCAAGCACTGAGCTGCACAAAGGTTCGGTTTCTTCACCCAATAACCAAAAAAAATGTATACTTGTGTATAAATATACCGGAAGACATGAGAAAATTAGTTGAAAATGAATAAATATGCACCTTTCGACAAGTTTATACTTGATTTTATACATAATGTGTGTTAAACTAAAACAATAAACTGGTTGCATATGTTTATGCTTAGCATTCTCGGCAAAACGTGAGTGCTATAAAATTTTATTAATAATAGAAAGCAAGGTATTATAATATGAAAAAAATTGTTTCAGTGGTTATTTTATGTGCAGTAACTTTGATGTCACTTGCAGGTTGTAAGGGTACAACGCAAACGGAGAAAAAAGGTAGTGTACAAGCTATAAAAGATAAAGGCGAAATTACAATGTTGACAAATGCAGCATTCCCTCCTTTTGAATATGTAGAAAACAACAAAGTTGTTGGTGTTGATGCTGATATTGCACAAATGATTGCAGATGAACTAGGCGTAAAACTTAAAATTACAAATATGGACTTTGATCCAATTGTAAATTACATACAATCCGGCAAAGGCGATTTTGCAGCCGCAGGTATGTCTATAACCCCAGAAAGACTAGAAAACGTAGATATGTCAATTGAATACACGACTTCAACGCAATATATAATTGTAAGAAAAGGAACTGACATAAAAAACTTTGACCCTAATGGCAAAATTGTTGGTGTTCAACAAGGAACCACCGGTGACTTTGCATATGCTAGTGACGAAAAAGTTATGAAAGTCAAGGAAGTTAAGCGTTTTAAATCAGCAATCGATGCTGCAAATGACTTAAAATTAAACCGTCTTGATTGTGTGATAGTAGATGAACTTCCAGCTAAAAAAATAGTTGAGCAAAACAGTGCAGACCTTGAATGTTACGACCCTAAATACGACCCTGAATCTTATGCTATTGCTGTGAAAAAAGGAAATACAGAGCTATTAGAAGTTATAAATAAGGTTTTGAAAAAAGCAGTAGATGAAGGAAAAGTTAAAGAGCTTGTAGTAAAGCATTCATAATATTAACGTCTTGTCAACCGTTGAAAGGAAATTGCGATAATGGATTTTTTACACTCGTTAAAAGTTGTTCTTATCGACCAGGAACGATATCTTTCGATCTTGCTAGGTCTTAAAAACACAATAATCATCGCACTCGCCGCAACACTTTTAGGTGTCTTGTTGGGAACGGTTGTTGCTCTGGTTAAATATTTTAGTGCAGGCAAAAAGAAGTTAAGGATATTTGAAATTATCTGCAACTTATATGTTACTATCATAAGAGGAACTCCTGTGTTAGTTCAGTTGTTACTATTATCGGGTGCAATTTTTGCCTCGTGGGATAACGCCATGATGATTGCGATTATTGGATTTGGATTAAATTCCGGTGCTTATGTTTCAGAAATTATAAGAGCAGGAATTTCAGCTGTGGATATCGGTCAAGATGAGGCAGGCAGATCTTTAGGGCTAAGCCGCGTTCAAACAATGTTGCGTATTATTTTCCCACAAGCGATAAAAAACATTCTTCCGGCACTTGGTAATGAATTTATAGTGCTGTTAAAAGAAACGTCTATTGCAGGATATCTTGCAGTTCATGACTTAACAAAAGCCGGGGAAGTAATTAAGTCAAATTCTTATAATGGAACAATTTACTTTGTTGTTGCCGCTATTTATTTAGTAATGGTGGTTGGTATGACTGCTGTACTAAAGCGTTTAGAAAGGAGGCTTTCTAAGAGTGATAGAGGTTAAAAATCTTTCAAAAAGTTTTGGCGATAATCTAGTCTTAAAAAACATTAATTACACTATAAATCAAGGCGAAAAAATAGTTATAGTAGGCCCCTCGGGATCGGGTAAAAGTACATTTTTGCGTTGTCTTAACCTTTTAGAACAGCCTTCAGAAGGTGAAATTTGGTTTGAAAACGAGCAGATTAATGCAAAAGGGTGCAAAATCGATGCGTTAAGGCGGAAAATGGGCATGGTTTTTCAGCACTTTAACCTGTTTCCTCACTTAACTATCCTAGAAAACATTACTTTGGCTCCTGTAACATTAAAGCTTCAAACAAAGGAACAAGCTAATAAAAAGGCTATGGAACTCTTAGAAAGAATAGGACTTCCAGACAAAGCAAACACTTATCCGGCTATGATTTCAGGCGGTCAAAAGCAGCGAATTGCTATTGTACGCGCACTTGCTATGAATCCTGATGTAATGTTATTTGATGAGCCGACTTCGGCACTTGACCCGGAGATGGTAGGCGAAGTTTTAGAGCTAATGAAAGAACTTGCTAATGATGGCATGACAATGATTGTTGTTACGCACGAAATGGGATTTGCACGTGAAGTCGCAACAAAAGTTCTTTTTATGGACGACGGTCAAATAGTGGAAGAAAACAATCCACACGTTTTTTTCTCGTCACCGCAGCATCCTCGTTTAAAAGAATTTTTAGCGAAGGTTTTATAGTAACATATTTAAATTTTTTTACTTAAAATATAAACGTACATTAATGGCTGACAGTGGAATTTATTTTCTCACTGGTCAGTCATTTTTAGCGTATTTCGTCGTAAAATGTAAATGTGAATCATAAATGCTGTTAAATTATATATTTTTCATTGAAATTATAATTCCTATCTGTTATACTAATAAATAGTACAAACATTTAGCATGTAGGTTTCATAGCAAATTCAGTTGAAAGGAGGCTCATAATGGGTAAGCAACTTAATATTGTTTTAGTTGAGCCTCAGATACCGCAAAACACAGGCAACATTGCAAGGACATGCGCCGCAACCGGTGCGCGTCTTCACATCGTGAAACCGATGGGCTTTCAAATTGATGACAAAAAGCTAAAAAGGGCGGGTCTTGATTATTGGCATCTTTTAGATATAACTTATTACGATAATATTGACGACTTTTTCAGTAAAAATAATGGCCCGTTTTACTATTTTACCACTAAGGGTCAAAAAATCTATTCCGACGTATTATACCCTGACAATACATATATTGTATTTGGTCGTGAAGATGCAGGACTTAATGAAAAACTTTTGTTTGACAATCCAAAAACTTGCGTACGCATACCAATGATAAGCGGTGCAAGAAGTCTTAATTTATCAAATACGGTTGCACTTGCAGCATATGAAGTTTTAAGGCAGTGGCAATTTCCAAGTCTTACTGTTAAAGGTGAACTAACTAAATTCGACTGGTCTGATGCCAACATTAATTAGCGAAAGGATACTAACTTATGACAAAAACCAAAATAATGACTGATTCTGCTTGTGACATTCCAAAAGAAATTGAAGTTGAACTTGGTATTAGGATTCTTCCTTTTTCAATAGCAGTCGGTGATGAGAGCTATCTTGAACGTGTTGACTTCACAAATCAAGAGTTTTATGATTTACTTTCA
>JAVWHI010000027.1:0-12773 GCA_036640155.1 Oscillospiraceae bacterium
CATTTATAACTTCACGTTGAGGAAGTCCAAACGAAATGTTTGAAATGCCTAAGACGGTTTTTAAACCTAGCTTTTGTTTTACAAGCTTAATTGCATCTAAAGTTTGTGTAGCACCATCTTGTTGAGCAGATACAGTAAGAGTTAAGCAGTCGATAATAACGTTTTCTTTTTTTATTCCATAAGATAAAGCCTTATTTAATATATGTTCGGCAATTAAAAAACGCTCTTTTGCACTAGTCGGAATACCATCTTTATTAAGAGTTAGTCCAACCACGCAAGCTCCATATTTTTTAACTATCGGCAAAATTTCATCTAAAATTTTATCTTCTCCATTAACTGAATTAACAATAGCTTTTCCATTATAAGCTCTTAACCCTGCTTCTATAACGTCTTTATTAGAAGAATCAATTTGTAAAGGGCAAGAGCAAAACCCTTGCAATGCCTTTATATTTTTAACCATGACAGCTTTTTCATCAATATCCGCAAGTCCTACATTTACATCTAAAATGTCTGCACCTGCCTTAACTTGGTCAATTGCAGTCTTTAAAATATAATCCGTGTTACCTGTACGAAGTGCCTCTTTTAAAACCTTTTTGCCTGTTGGATTAAGTCGTTCTCCAATAATTTTAACGCCATCAATTAGTACAGTTTGCGTTGAGCTGCAAACTGAAGTTATCGCTTTTATTGGCTTTCTTTTTATGAATTTGTGCTTTTGTAGCTCTTCTTTTAATAAAGATATATATTCAGGTGTAGTACCACAGCACCCACCAATAACGCTAGCTCCTGCATCTAATAAGTCGCCTATTTGTTTTGCAAATTGCTCCGGTGATAGGTCATAATTATCGCTATTAAGATTTGGTAGTCCGGCGTTTGGCTTAGCGATTATCGGTAAATCAGTGTATTTTGCAAAAAGACTTACAACTTCTACTAACTGCGATGGTGCAAGTGTGCAATTGACACCAACCGCATCAGCTCCTAAACCATCAAGCACTATAGCCGCTTCTTTTGGTGAAACACCTAAAAAAGTACGCATTGCATTATTGTTGTTTTTTTCAAATGTCATCATGCAAAAAACAGGAAGATTGCTGTTTTCTTTTGCCGCTAAAAGTGCAGCTCTCATCTCATTTAAATCGGTCATAGTTTCAATTATTATTAAGTCAGCTTTGCAGTTTTCTATTTGCTCTTTGAAAATTTCATAAGCACCGTCAAAAGAAAGACTACCAAGCGGTTGCAACATTTGCCCTATTGGTCCTATATCAAGTGCAACTAAAGCACTGTACTGCACTGCAACTTCTCTTGCTATTTTAACGCCTGCATCAATTACTTCTTTAACTGAATATACTGAATTTTTTAGCTTATAAGCATTAGCGCCAAAAGTGTTAGTGCTTATAACCATTGCGCCAGCTTTAGCATAATCAGAATTTATTTTTTTTATTAATTCAGGCTTTTCTATATTATAAACTTCAGGTAATTCACCTAGTTTAAGCCCGTTTTTTTGAAGCATTGTACCCATTGCTCCGTCGAGTAAAACATAACCGTTATTTAGTAATTCTTTTATTTTATTTTCCACAATACTCGCCCCTCATAAAATATTTGCAATCATTTCTTAATATACAACTGTCACAAGGCTTATAAGAACTTATTATCTCACTGCTTGAAAGTCCAACAATGGCAGTAATGGATTTTCTTGGGGTTAAAATACCGTCCGCAGTTGCCATGACGCCAATTCGCTTTTGTGCATTTAGTATAGTTAAAACATCTTGCTGATAAATAAGTGATAGGTCGCCATAACCTACTCCGTACCTTTTTGTAAGAAATAAATCCGGGTTTTCATCTTTTATCATTTCAAAAACACGCTCGCATATCTGTTCAATGTAAACAGAAGCAGCAACATCTAAAAAAAGTTGCTTTAGTACATCAAATTTTGCCTGCATAATCACTCTATCAATCGCATTTGATAAAGTAACGCATAGTAAAGCAATTTTACCGCAACTTTTTAAGTGGTAGCTTATTGATTTACCACGCAACAGCAAAGGTGTATCACATACTAATATTCCATCGTCTTTTTTTTCAATGTCAAAATATGAATACAAATAAGCTGGACCGCTTAACCGCTCAATAGTATCGGCAGCTTCATCACAAATATAATCAAGGTTTTTATTAGCAAGGTCTTGGTTATATCCTAAATAATTCAAAATTTCCGCTTTATTAATTTTAATATCGGAAAAATCACTGCTAATTTTCATCAATCCCTTCAGCTATTAGAAAAACATTATAACAAGTTTTTAACAGCTTGAGTAATTTTTATCGCAACATATGGATTGTTCATTGTGTAAAGATGTATCCCCTCAACTCCATTTGCAATAAGATCAACTATTTGGTCAATAGCATACGCTATTCCTGCATCACGAAGTGCCTCTTTATTCGTGCCATATCTATTCATTATTTTAACAAATTTATTAGGCAAACTCGCACCACAAAGCGAAACAAGTCGTTGAATTTGCTTAACGTTGACAACGGGCATTATACCTGCTTGAATAGGAACATTAATGTTAGCTAGCCTACAATGTTCTTTAAAAGAATAAAAATATTCGTTATCAAAAAAAAGCTGAGAAATAAGGTGACTTACGCCACTATCAACCTTTTTTTTGAGGTTTAGCACATCATTAATTTTATTTTCACTTTCAGAATGTCCTTCAGGATAGCAAGCACCTGCAACGGTAAAGTTGCTGTTTTTTAGAATAAATGATGCTAAGTCACTTGCATATGAAAAATCGGTTTTTGCATTTAAATCTGGGATTTTGTCGCCACGCAAGGCTAACACGTTAGAAACATCTACAGCTTCAAGTTGTGATAAAATTTTAATAATATCACTTTTTTCACTATTAATGCAAGTTAGATGTGCTAGTGGCTCGATGTTGTATTTTTCTTTAATAATCCCTGCTATTTGGCAAGTTTTATTGTCAGCAATATTGCCACATGCTCCGTATGTAACACTTATAAAATCAGGATTTAAGCCCTGTAACCCATCAAGTGTGCTGTAAATAGTATTGATATCATCGTCTTTTTTAGGTGGGAAAACTTCAAAAGAATAAACAGTTTTGCCTTGACTAAACATATCTATTATTTTCATTTTAAAACCAACTTTCTTTTTTATGTTAATTATATTTTAGCACGTTTATTTTTAATGGCTTTTATGAAAAAGCATTACAAAAGCTATTCCTAGAGCAATTGACACTTGCAAAAATAGCGGTTTTTGCGTTTTATTAACAGAGTTTTTATCGTCACTTAATTGTATTGTACTACAGTAATAATTTTATGTCAATATTTTAAAGCCATTTTTTACTTATATTGTACAATCAAAGCACAAAAAACCAATATGTTTAGCAGTAAAAATAGGTTTTACTTTCCTAATTTATTTAAAAATAATACGAAACTTTTTTAGATTATCCACGGTAGAATTAAACTAACAAAAGAAAATGACTTAGTTTTTTTACACACTAAGTCATTTTTTAATATTATTAAATTGCAGTTATAACGCTGTTGCTCTTAAAGTTTGTGAGGATAGTGGCGAAATATATGACGGAGCAACATCAAGAACTGTTTTTGCACCAAAATTATTTTCACAACTTAGTTTGTAAGCGGCACGAGCATATGCTACTAATACTTTTGAAGTAAATAGAGGATTAGAATCTAGCTTTAAAGAATATTCAATCGTGCTTACAATCTCCTCGTTTTTTTCGCTTGCAATAACAAATCCACCATGTGGCATTTTACTATGGTCACGACTAAACTCTTCTTCACAAACAAAATGAACAGTTGTATCATAATCAGCAAAATAGTTTGGCATTTCTTTAATCTGTTGAGCGATTTTTTCTAAATCTGCATTTTCATACGCAACAACAAAACATTCTCTTAAATGTTTTTGGCGAGCAGTGAGCTGAGGGTTTGTACCATTTCTAACTTCGTCCATTGCTGCCGTGATAGGAATTGTGTACTGCTTAGCATCTTTAACTCCTTGAATGCGACGTATTGCATCAGAATGGCCTTGACTTACACCTTTTCCCCAAAAAGTATACGACTGTGCTGTAGGCATAATCGACTGTGCGTAAACTCGGTTAATTGAAAATAAACCTGGATCCCATCCAACCGAAATGATACTCGTATGATTACTAGCTTTTGCAGCTTTATCTATACTCTCAAAATATTCAGGAATTTTAGCATGTGTATCAAAACTATCAATTGTATTAAAATATTCTGCTAATTGTGGTCCTTGTACAGGCAAGTCAGTAGCACTTCCGCCGCACAAAATCATTACGTCAATTTCATCTTTTTTTGTAAAGGCATCTTCGATAAGATAAGCTTTTACACCTTGTGAATCAAGCTTTAACGTTTTAGGATCTCTTCTTGTGAAAATACCGACAAGTTCCATGTCCTCACAAGCCTTAACTGCTTTTTCAGCGCCTTTACCTAGATTACCATATCCTACAATCCCAATTTTAATTTTATTCATAAAAAATTCCTCGTTCCTATTATTAAGTGGTATTCCCTCTATTACTACAATCACTTGCAGTATTTTTTAGAATCGGGTATTAACATGCTAAATACTTTTACTTGTTTTATTTTATCACAAATCATCGTATTTTACAATTATAATTTTCTACAAATCATACCATTTAACTATGAAATAATTTTATGAATATTGTCTTGTTATTTACTTGTTTTTAAGTTTTAATAAAACACACTGACAGTTTATAAAACGACTCTTAATATAAACTGGTTATCTTTTATTGTAAATTGGCAGTTTCCCTGTAGCTTTTCGGCGACGTATTTTATACTCTGTGTACCTAAGCCATGTCCATGTCTATCTGTAACAGGCATTCCATCAACCATTTTGGGGTGATATAAATATGGATTTTTAATAGAAAGCAACAACTTATCATTATTCATTTTCAAATCAAGTGTAATAATTCTTCGCTCTGGCTCAACATCTTTAACCGCTTCAAGTGCATTTTCAAGCCCATTTGCTAAAATTGAATTGAAATCCATTTCCGAAATAGGTAGCTCCGGCGGTATTTTAACCGAGGTCACAAACTGCACTTCTTTCTCTTTCATGCAGCTTTCATAGTAAGACAGCACCATATTTGCAAGGTCATTATCGCAAAATTTTTTAATGGTTGTTTGGTCAATTGTTGCAATCACACCATCAATATACTTAAGTGCTTTACTAGTTGTTCCGCTTTGAATATACGCATTTATGTTGTTTAAAAAATGTCTCATATCGTGACGAATCCTTGAAACCTCATATTCTGATCTACGCATAGCTTCAATTTCTTTCATGGATTGTACTGAGCGTATTTCCATCAACTGGTTTCGTCGTTCCGAATCGCATTTTTCTTCATATTCCTTAAAATACACCACGCAAAATATTAGATATGAAATACATAAAATAAACGGTAAAAATTCAAAAACCGTCTGAGAGCCACTATAAAGCAAGTTTGTGTATACCGTTACTGAATAATCAAAAATGTAATATGTAAGTGGTAATATGCTAAAAATCAACACCGTTTTTTGCGACTTTGATAAGATTACAGCAAGTGAAGGTGCAATGTAGCGAATAATTAAAACTCCAACTATTATTATCAGTACATTTTTAACAATTAGATATATACTAAGTTTATCGGTAAAAGTTCGTGTTAAAATACCAATCCATTTTGTAAGCTGACAACAAAGGTAAGCAGACATAACAGCAACTACACTAGGTAAGAGCTTACGCTTATAATAAAAAGCCAGAAATAAAATAAGCGGTAAATGTATAATTAATGGATAAAGTTTTTCTGTTATTTCCATGCCATATGCACCATACACAACAGTTTGTATTACAATGCTCACAATAGTAAATCCTAGAAAAATAAAATTATTTTTCTTATTCAATGCAATGCCCGTAAATGCTGCCGAAACATAAACGCCAAATACAAGTATCAAAATAAAATTAATAAACCCTAGAATATTTTCTAACATTGTTATCCATCCTTTTCTAAGTCGTGAAAAACAACAGCAAAGTAAGCTTCTTGAAAGTTCTTTGCATATCCTCTTGCTATTGGTATTGTTCGACCGGATTTTGTTGTTATTTCGGTGGTATTAAAATAATCCACATTTGGTATGTAAACAAGATAACTGCGATGACATTTAAAATATCCATCTTCTGCTGAAAGTTTATTTTCAAATGTATATAAAGGCTCAACAACCTCAATGGATTTATTGGATCGCAAGAAGAAAAAAACACGCTTATTTTGTGCCTCAATGTATTCAATATCTCTTATATATATTTTCTGGTAACCTCCGACGGTTTTTAAAGTTAAATTTTTCGGTTCTTTCATAAGCAAAAGTGAACACTCATCCATTACTGCTTTTATTTGTTCATAGACTACTGGTTTTAAACAATAATCCATTGCTTTAACTGAGTAGGACTCTAATGCAAATTCAGGGGAGGAAGTTAAAAATATAATTTTTACAGTTTTATCAATAGTTCGTAGTTCTTTTGCTGTATCAATACCATTTAGCATTGGCATAACAATATCAAGAAAAATTATATCAAATCTATTACTAACGATTTTAGCAATCAAGTCGTCACCATTTTCATAACAACTTATTTGCACTTCAATTTTGCTTTCTTCAGACCAACTTGTAAGCATCTGCTTAGTATCATCAATGCTTTTTTTATAGTCATCACATATAGCAATACGAATCAAACTCATCGCCTCCTCCCCTATTATTTATCATGTTATAAGTTTACCAGAAAAATGTGGATATTTCAATAAAATTAAACTGCTTTTCGCACCCAAATAACGACATTTCACTCCATAAATGATGGTAAACAATAAAAACACAAAAATACTGACCACAAAAGCTAGTTCTTAAATCTAACTTTCATGGTCAGTACTATATGTAGTGTTTAAAAAACAAAATATTTCTATAAGAAAACTACTCTAAATTTAATTTTTTACTTAAAATATGTTTACTTATAAAGAAGAACATGGCACTGCCAATAAGTGATATGACAGTAATACCTATAAATATGCAATGAAGTAAAGCAGGTGCATTAAGAACGCCATCTAAAACATTATTTGGTACAAAATTTGCAGATACAATAATTAATATTGTTCCTATTAACTGCAATATAATTGATATTACAATGTATGCACCAAATGAAGCTATAACTCTGTTTTTATTGAATAATTGACCTATTGAAATTGCTGCATACACCATTAATATTGACGATGCAATAGAAACGATTAACATAACAATTCCTTCAATTATAAAGAAAACCAAATTCATTCCTAACTCTCTATACGCATCTTTAATTAAGGTAGCAAGAGCAGGAAACAAAATGGTTGCATTATCCTTAAATCCAGTCAATATAAATATAGATAATAATGCTATAATAATGCTAGCAACAATCCACATTATTGATGTAATAAGTTTTGACATAATAAGTGACGTTTTGCCAACAGGCAAAGTATGCATTAAATATCCTTCCTGTTGAACTAAGTTTTTGTAATAACGCTGAATCATACATATGTATGTAAGTACAAATATTGAAATTATTATAAATACAAATGCCATCATTGCAATTGTCCTTGATACTTGCGTTATTTTACTATCTTCACTAGCAAACATAAATATTCTGTTAATTCCGGCTACTATGATTAATAACGCATATAATGGCAAAAACGTCCGGCTTGTTGCCTTTATTTCGTATTTTGTAAGTTTACCTAACATGCAAATACCTCCCTAAACAACGCATCTACTGATTTGCCATATCTTACCCTAATGTCATCAACATCAGATATTAGCTCAATATTACCTTTATTAATAAATACTACTGTGTCTAGAATTTTTTCAATATCACTTATCAAATGAGTAGAAATAATTACACAAGCTTCTTTATTATAATTAGATATGATTGTGTTTAATATATAATCACGTGATGCCGGGTCTACACCGGCTATAGGCTCATCTAGTAAATAAAGTTGTGCTTCACGGCTCATAACCAAAATAAGCTGTATTTTTTCTTTAGTTCCTTTTGATAAAGTCTTAAATCTTAATTTTGAGTCAATTCCTAACCTCTTTAACATGTCATAAGCTTTTTCTTCAACAAAATCTGTGTAAAAACTTTTGAAAAACTTAATTGCATCATTTACCGTCATCCAATCACTTAAATATGTTTGCTCCGGTAAGTATGACACGATTTTTTTAGTTTCAATACCCGGTGCTTGTCCAGCAATAAGTATCGTTCCTGAATTTTGTGTCAGAAGTCCACTTACTAACTTGATAAGCGTTGTTTTTCCACTTCCATTCGGACCTAAAAGTCCAATGATTTTGCCTCGCTCTAAATTTAAATTAATTCCGTTTAGAGCATGTACATTTCCATACTGCTTGCTTAGTCCTTTACATTCTAAAATTGCATCCATACGCTTTTTTCCTCCTATTCGTTTTCTAATAATTTGATTGTTTCTTCTTTTGTATACCCAAGTTTCTTCATTTGATCAAGAAAAGTCGTTATTACTTCATTAGCTATGTTTATCTTAGTATCATTAATCATATGCTCGTCCTCGGTGATAAATCTACCTGTCGTTCGCTGCGTAAATACTAGGCCGCAACGTTCGAGTTCTGTCAATGCCTTTTGCATTGTGTTCGGATTTACTGCCGCATCTGCAGCAATATCTCGCACAGACGGTAACTTGCTTCCCGGTTCATAATACCCCGTTACTATTAATAACTTTAGATGCTCTACTAGTTGTGTGTAAATAGGTCGATCATTGTTTAATTCCCAATTCATATGTTCACTTCCTTTATTATAGCACAATGTACTACTGTATTAACCCTGTAGTACAATAGTACAACTTATTATACTAAATGTCAAGTACTTTTTTAAAAAATCTGTTGCTTTATGAAAATTTAGTTGGTATAATAGAAATCGGCTGATAAATAGATAAAAAGGTGGTTATGCAATTGAACAAAGATAAATACAATTACTTAAAGGTTTTTGCAATTGCATTAGTAACTGCAACAATAATTTTCTTGCCATTTATATTAATTGACAAAGGTTTATTTTTATATTATGGCGATTTTGACGTACAGCAAATTCCTTTTTATCGCTTAGCACATGATGCTATTCGAGATGGCAACGTTTTGTGGAATTGGAACACTGACCTTGGTGCTAATTTTGTAGGGTCATATTCGTTTTACCTTTTAGGCAGTCCATTTTTCTGGTTGACAATACCATTTCCGAGTTGGCTTGTTCCATTTTTAATGGGTCCGCTTCTTATACTTAAGTTCGCTTTTACAGCAGTTACCGGGTTTGCTTATATAAAAAGATTTACACAAACTCAGTCAATAGCTTTAGTTGGCGGTATTCTTTATTCTTTTTGCGGTTTTAATGTATATAACATCTTTTTTAACCATTTTAATGAAGTAGTAATGCTCTTTCCGCTCTTACTTATCGCCTTAGAAGAATTTGTTTTAAATAATCGGCGTGGTGGTTTTGCACTTGCAGTTGCGGCTTGTGCTATTGTAAATTATTATTTCTTCTTTGGGCAAGTAATCTTTGTCATAATTTACTTTTTGTTTAGATGCACTGCTCCTGAATTTAAAATGTCATTTAAAAAGTTTTGCTTTTTAACATTTGAGGCAGTCTGTGGACTAGGTATTGCCTTTGTTTTATTGTTGCCATCTGTTTTAGCCATTTTAGGAAACCCCCGTACTACTGAAATGCTAAACGGTTATGATATGATTATGTATAATAATGTACAGCGTTATGGACTTATATCTAGCAGTTTCTTCTTCCCACCCGACATTCCGGCTAGACCAAACTTTTTTCCTAACTCTGAATCTAAATGGTCGTCCGTATCCGCTTTTATACCACTGATTTCCATGTCCGGCGTGTTTGCATTTTTTAAATCCTATAAAAAACACTGGGCAAAACGCTTAATCATTGTCTGCATGGCAATGTCTTTTATACCTATTTTTAATGCCGCTTTTTCGGCTTTTAACTATAACTATTATGCTCGTTGGTTTTATATGTTCATTTTAATTATGGTTATGGTAAGCTGCGTCGCACTTGAAAACCCTAGTGCGGACTTTAAGTTTGGCATAAAAGTAACTGCGATTGTAGTGCTTGCTTTTTCAGTTATTGGTTTACTTCCAAAAAATATAGATGGTGAAATGAAGTTTTTTAAACTTCCCCCATTTGCTGACCGTTTCTGGATTTATATTATCATTGCTATATTAGGACTTGTTATAACTGCACTATTAGTCCATTATTCGCCACGCAAAAAGCACTTTATAAGTGCTACAATTCTTTCCTCATGCGTGATGATTTGTTTTTATTCTATCTTTATTATTGCCTGCGGAAAAGAACATAGAACAAGCTATGAAGTGGTTGAAGGTCAAGCACTTAATGGTAGTCAAAACATCAATCTTCCAGTAAGTCTTGATGAGCAGTTTTATAGAATTGACACATATAATGAGTTTGATAATTTAGGCATGTATTGGAAAATGCCTACTATAAATGCTTTTCAGTCTGTCATACCGCCATCAATTATGCGTTTTTATGACACTATTGGTTACGACCGTAATGTAGGCTCTAGAGCTGACCTTACTTATATCGGACTTCGTGGATTAACAAGCGTTCGCTACTCATTTTGCAGTGCAAACAAAGGCACGCAAAACGTCCCGGTTGGATTCGAGTATTTAGATGAGCAAAACGGTTATAAAATATACGAAAATCAGCATTTTATTCCAATGGGTTTCACATATGATAAATATACAGACGAAAAAACTGTCGAAAAAGCAACGAATGGCGATAAGGACATGCTACTATTAAAAGCCATGATGCTTAAACCTGAAGATATAGAAAAATACGGAAATTTAATGACGTATTTTCCATATGAAGACAATGAAACTAATGTAAGTTATATGAACACGTACTTTTCAAACGATGAGTACTATACCCTTTGTAAAAAACGTGCAGAATCAGCAGCGTACGAATTTTCGTACGACAATAGCGGTTTTACTTCAAAAATCAAACTTGAAAAAGAAAATCTCGTCTTTTTTAGTGTTCCATTTGACAAAGGTTGGAGTGCAACGGTTAATGGCAAAGCTAGTGACGTTATTGAAGTCAACGGTGGTTTTGTCGCTGTGCGTGCAGATGCTGGGGATAACGAAATACGTTTTTCTTATGAAACTCCAGGACTTAAACTAGGACTAATAGTAAGTTTAGGCTCACTTTTTGCCCTTGCAGTTTATATGGCTTTTGTGTTGATTTTACGCCGGCGTGACCCCGAACAGTACGCATACGATAAGTTTGCACATAAAAACTCGATTTATTTAAACAAGGAAATTGCTGCAAAACACAGCTACATCAAGTCTTTACTTAGTAGAAAAGACGATGAACAAAAGTAAAAAAATAGTATAAAATGAGGACGCTAACTTTAAAGTTAGTGTCCTCATGCTTTTTAAAAATTATTTCTTTTTAACTTTTAATATTCTAACTGAATTAATAACAGATATTATAGTAACGCCAATATCTGCAAACACTGCCATCCACATTGTGCCTAAACCTAAAAAGCCTAATATTAACACGATTAATTTAATCAAAATAGCAAATGCAATATTAAAATACACAATATTCATACAGTGTCTTGCAATGCTAATAGCTTTAGGAAGAAATGAAATTCTATTTTCAACTAATATTATATCTGATGTTTCGTTTGCGACTTCACTACCAAGTCCCATAGAAACGCCTACGTCAGCACTCGTTAAAACAGGTGCGTCGTTAATACCATCACCTACAAATAAAACGCAATTAGTCCTTTTTAGCTCATTCACTTTTTGTACTTTATCAGTCGGCAGTAATGAGCAAAAAGTCTTACTAATACCGCACTTACTAGCTACTTTTAAAGCACTCGCCTCATTATCTCCTGTAAGCATAACCACATCGTTAATTCCAATTTTTCTTAGTTTTTGCACTATATTTTGCCCATCAACTGATATCTCTTCTTTTAAATATATCCTTGCGATAATCTTTTGCCCTTGCACAAAATATATATTTGCTTTAACTTCATCTTCTAACACGATACCGTATTTATCTAAAATATTAGTTCCACCGCAGATAAAACGCTCGCCATCACTGCTTTTAGCACATATTCCATACCCTGCAACCTCTTTAACGTCTGAAAAACTAACAAAATCATCTTTTTTATAATAGTTAAGAATAGTTTGCGCTATCGGATGAGAAGAATATTTTTCGGTACTAGCTAAAAGCATTAACGTCTTATCTTTATCAACGTCTTTAGAAAAAACTATGCTTTCTATTTCGAGTTTTCCCGACGTTAAAGTTCCGGTTTTATCAAAAGCTACAGCATTTACCTTTGAAAGTGTTTCTATAAATTGTGACCCTTTTATCAAAACTCCTTTTTTCGAACAAGCTCCAATGCCTGCAAAAAAAGATAAAGGAATTGATATTACAAGCGCACATGGACAAGATGCTACTAAAAAAATAAGTCCACGCATTACCCAATCATTTAATGTTCCTAGCCCAAAAATTGGAGGAATAATCGCCATTAACACAGCTAGTATGATAACAGTCGGCGTGTAAATTCTTGCAAATTTGCTGATAAACTTTTCAGTTTTACCTTTGTTTAGCGACGAAGAATAACAAAGCTCAATAATTTTGCTCGCAGCAGAATTGTCGTAATCGTTAATTACTT
>JAVWHI010000028.1:0-10143 GCA_036640155.1 Oscillospiraceae bacterium
ATGTTATTTTATGCGAACGTGGTATACGTACTTTTGAAACTGCAACTAGAAATACGTTAGATATTTCGGCAATTCCTTTATTAAAAGCAAAGTCACATTTACCTGTTTTAGTTGACCCTAGTCACGCTACAGGAAATAAGGATTTAATATTACCTTTGTCACTTGCTTGTATTGCAGCAGGAGCTGATGGACTTATGATAGAAGTTCATAATGACCCAAAATTAGCTTTATCAGATAAGTATCAAGCAGTTTCAACTGATGAATTTTTTAAATTTATGCCACTTATTTTAAAGCAATCAGAGTTTAGCCTTAAAAATAAAATTTAATGCAAAGTAATAAATTTTAATATATTATGCCAGCGAAAAGCGGCACAATGGAGTGTAAATACTATTATGAATATACTCAATGTTCAGGTGGCTCAACCGTATAATGTAATAATATCAATGTCGATTGACAAGTATCTCGTTGATTTTTTAAAAAGCAATCATATAACAAGCAAAATTGCTGTAATAACTGACAGCAATGTTAAACCACTTTATTTTGAACATTTATATAAAGTTTTAAATGATAATGGTTTTGTTGTTTGCTGTTTTGAAATAAAAAGCGGTGAAATTTACAAGTCACTTGACACTGTTAGTCAAATTTATAGTTTTTTATGTGAACATCAAATTAGCCGAAAAGACATTATAATATCTTTAGGTGGTGGAGTTGTTGGCGACATAGCCGGTTTTTGTGCTGCTACATATCTTCGCTCAATTCCATATATAAATATTCCAACTACGCTTTTGTCACAAGTTGACTCATCTATCGGCGGAAAAACCGGCGTAAATACTTCTTTTGGTAAAAATTTAGTCGGTGCTTTTTACCAACCACGCCTAGTCTGCTGTGATATTAACACACTTAAAACATTGCCTTTATGTGAATTTAACTCCGGAATGAGTGAAGTTATAAAATACTCTCTTATTTCTAGTGACTTATCTGCTGATGATATTCTTAATTCAAAAAATGATTCTACTTCTTTAACTCAAATTATTACGTCGTCAATAAAAATAAAAGCAGCGATTGTTTCAGAGGATACTTTTGATAATGGCAGGAGAATGGTTCTTAATTTAGGACATACTGTCGCACATGCTATTGAAAGCTTTTATGAGTATAAAAAATATAATCACGGTCAAGCAGTTGCAATCGGACTTAGCACTATAACTAAAGCTTGTGAAGCTATTAATTTTTGTCCTAGTGGCACACATAATAAAACAATAAAGCTTTTAAAAAAATACTCTCTTCCAATTGAATGCGAAGCAAAATTAACTAGCCTTGTGCCATTTATGCTAGCAGATAAAAAAAACGAAAGTGAATATATTAATTCAGTTATAGTCAAAAATTTTGGAGAAGTCGAAATAATGAAAATGAAGAAAAAAGAGTTTATTTCTTTTTTACGAGGTGGATATGAGTATTAGATTTTGTAAAAATAATATTGCATGTGGCAGTGTCACACCGCCACCATCTAAAAGTTTACTACACCGACACATTATTTGTGCATCACTTTGTGATAAAACTACCATCATTTCCAACGTGAAGTTAAGCCAAGATGTACTTGCAACGATTGATTGCATGCGTAAATTAGGAGCTACAATTACTTTTGACGAAAACTACTTGACCATTACTGGTATAAATCAAATTGTAAAAATACCTGAGATTACTTTTTACTGCAATCAATCCGCATCAACTTTACGCTTTTTATTACCACTATCCACGCTCTTTTGTAAAAATGCAAAATTCCAGTGCCATCAAAGTCTTCTTAATCGGTCACTGTTTCCCTATAAACAATGTGTAGCACTTCATCAAGACGTAGTGATTAGTGACAATAATGTGTGTGCTAGTGGGCTTATATTGCCAGGCGAATATATAATTGATGCTAGCCAAAGTTCGCAATTTGTTTCAGGACTTTTGTTTACACTTCCCCTTTTAAATGGTAATAGCAAGATTATTTTAACAGGCAAGTTAGTTTCAAAAGCTTATCTTGATATGACAGTCAACGTTTTAACTAAACACGGAATAATAATAGAAGAAACAGAATATGGTTTTAATATTAATGGAAATCAGAGATACCTTCAATATAATTGTAGAATAGAAAATGACTTTTCACAAACTGCATTTTTTTTAATTGCTGGTGCAATCAGCGGTAAAGTCACATGTGATAACATAAATACCGATTCTATTCAAGGTGATAAATACATTATTGATTTACTTTTAAAAATTGGTTGCAATATTAAGATTGAAAATAGAAGTGTCACTACGTTTAAAACGCAGCCACTAACTCCTTTTATTCTAGACTGTGATGCTTATCCTGATTTAGCATTGCCACTTTGTGTGCTTGCAGGGACAATTATGGGTGAAAGTGTTTTTATAAATACAAATCGTTTAAAGACGAAAGAATCAAATCGACAAGCTGCAATCATTTCACTTTTAACAGAATTAGGGTGTAATGTTACTTTAAAAAATGAAAACATACACATTAATGGTGTACCCTCATTTAAGTCTGCTATTATTGATAGTCGGTACGACCACCGAACCGCAATGTCAACTGCCATCGCCTCTTTATTTTGCGATGGAGAAATTATTTTGTTAAATGAAAATGCAGTTAATAAATCATATCCTGATTTTTACAAAGATTTTGAAAAAATAGGAGGGAGATTTTATGTGGAATAATGGTATAAGCATTTCTGTATTTGGCGAATCACACGGAAATTATATTGGCGCAGTTGCAGAAAATTTTCCGTGTGGTTATAATATTGATCTTGATGAATTATCAGCTTTTTTAATGCGACGAAGTGCAAAAAACGACGGTACAACAACTAAGCGAGTTGAAGATGATAATCCGCAAGTTATCTCTGGAATTTATAACGAAAAAACTACAGGCGCTCCCCTGGCGATATTAATAAAAAATGAAAATCAAAACAGTGACGACTATGATATGCTTAAAGACATTGCACGTCCATCACATAGTGATTATACCGCCTTTATCAAGTATAAAGGCAACAATGATGCTCGTGGCGGTGGACATTTTTCAGGCCGTCTCACAGCACCAATTGCAGCAATCGGTGGAATTGCAAAACAAATCTTAGCACATCATAACATATTTGTCGGCGCTCATATTTTAAGTCTTGGAGGTATTTTTGACCAAAAATTTGACAACATAAATCTCAATAAGTTTGTTTTAGATAAACTAGCTAAAAATGATTTTTCAACTATAGACAATGTTATTGGCGAAAAAATGTCACAAATGGTTAAATCTACACAAGAGCGTAACGATTCCATAGGTGCAAAAGTTGAATGTGCAATTATTGGAATGCCGGCAGGTATCGGTGGACCCTTATTTGACGGACTTGAAAGTGTAATTTCATCTATAATCTTTGCAATAGGCGGCGTAAAAGGAATTGAGTTTGGCAGTGGATTTTCAGGGTGCGATATGTTTGGTAGTCAAAACAATGATAATTTTATTGTTAAAAACGAAAAAGTTGAAATGAGTTCAAACAATCATGGAGGTATATTAGGCGGAATATCATCAGGTATGCCTATTATTTTCAACGTTGCAATTAAGCCCACCCCATCTATTGCTACTATGCAAGACGGTTATAATCTGCAAAAAAACCAGGTGGAAAAAATCAGCATTAAAGGTCGACACGACCCATGTATAGCACTCAGAGCTACTTGTGTAGTAGAAAGTTGTGCAGCAATTGCAGTTTTAGGTCAATGTGTTAAAGCAGGCACTATTTAAAAAAATAAAGGTAGGTGTAGATTTGCATCAAAACGATGCAAAATAATATGAAAAAAAACAAAATTAACGTTATCATGTCAGTAGCTCTTTTAGCATTTTATATAGTAACTTATATTATCGATATGTATACTTTTAAAATAATTACTATAAATTCACTTATACTAAACGTTCTTGCACTTACAGCTTTTTTAATTTTCTTAAGAAAAATTCCTCCGGTTTATTATCAAAGTTTAGTTTGGTTTACTTTTTGTGCGGAATTTTTAGGTGCAGGATTAGGTCTATACACCGTGATACCTATATTTGACTTAATTCTTCATTCATTAAGCGGCGTTCTTTTAGTGTTTGCAGGACACTATATAGTGCAAGAAGTCATTGCTAAAAAATCAGGTGAATCCCCTAGCATAGCACTTGCATGTTTTTGCTCATTTACAACAGCAGTTGCTGGAGCTGCTGTGTGGGAAATTTGGGAATATAGTGGTGACGTTTTATTAAAGTTAAACTCTCAAGGTGGTAGCATTCATGATACTATGCAAGATATAATCGCTGGCACTATTGGGGCATTAGTCGGTGTTACTATTTTATATTTTGTGAAGAAAAATGGAAAACTCCAAAAAATCAAATCATAACTCATAAAAGTTTTACGCAAAAAAAGCCCCTCTAAATTTTACAATTTAGAGGGGCTTTTATTTATTTTATATCCTTATGAAACTCTTGAATTGATTTTACACTAGAACTTTCTTTGCTATTAATTGCGTTAATACCCATAATTGCAGCTTTTGCTGCAGCCATAGTTGTCATATAGCAAATTTTTCCTTTGATTGCTGCTTTTCTTATGTAACTATCATCAAGTTGACTTTTTTTGCCTATTGGAGTATTTATAATCATGTCGATTTTTTTATTTTTAATTAAATCAATAATATTAGGTCTGCCTTCGTCAATTTTATAAGCATAATCAGCTTTTACAGAATTAGTAGTTATCATTTCGTATGTTTTACCAGTAGCGTAAATGTTAAAACCAGCCGCCTCATATTGACGTGCTAATTCAACAAGGTCTTTTTTATCATCATCATTAACACTTATTAAAACATTACCGCTTTTAGGTAGAAGTGTCTGTGTAGCTTCTTGCGACTTGTAAAACGCTTCTCCAAAGCTATCAGATATTCCCAAAACTTCGCCGGTTGAACGCATTTCAGGGCCTAAAATCGGGTCAACTTCTTGGAACATATTGAATGGGAAAACAGCCTCTTTTACTCCGCAATGATTAATAACTTTATCTTTCATACCAATAATTGGAGAAGGCATTCCGGTTAAATTAGATGTAATAATTTGTGTTGCAAGTTTAACCATTTTAATATTGCACACCTTTGAAACCAATGGTACTGTTCTTGAAGCACGTGGATTTGCCTCTAAAACGTAAACTGTGCCATCAGCAATTGCATACTGCATATTCATAAGTCCGCAAACATTCATTTCTTTTGCAATTTGTTTTGTGTAATTTTTAATAATGTTTACATGTTCAGGAGATATTGTTCTTGAAGGTATAACGCAAGCGGAATCGCCTGAGTGTATGCCGGCTAATTCAATATGCTCCATAACAGCAGGAACAAAAGCATTTACTCCATCACTTATTGCATCTGCTTCACACTCTAGTGCATTATCTAAAAATCTATCAATTAATATAGGTCTATCAGGCGTTACTCCAACTGCTGCATCCATATATTCTACTAGTGTGTTATCGTCGTGAACAATTTCCATTCCACGTCCGCCTAAAACATAAGATGGTCTTACCATTAGTGGATATCCGATAGTTTTAGCAATTTTTAATGCCTGTTGAGAGTTTATTGCCATATCAGACTGTGGCATTGGAATATGAAGTCTATCCATTATTTCTCTAAATCTATCTCTATCCTCAGCTAAGTCGATAGTATCAGGTGATGTTCCTAAAATGTTTACGCCTGCTTTTTCAAGCTCAAATGCAAGATTAAGCGGAGTTTGTCCGCCAAACTGAGCAATAACGCCTAGTGGTTTTTCTTTGTGATATATACTTAATACATCTTCTAAAGTAAGAGGCTCAAAATAAAGCTTATCTGAAGTATCATAGTCAGTTGAAACTGTTTCAGGGTTGCAGTTGACAATAATTGTTTCAAAGCCTAATTCTTTTAAAGCAAATGCAGCATGAACACAGCAATAGTCAAACTCTATTCCCTGTCCTATTCTATTAGGACCACTACCCAAAATCATGATTTTCTTTTTATCAGACGGTGCAGGTGATAAATCTTTACTATTATATGTTGAGTAATAATATGCAGCATCTTGTGTTCCACTTACATGGATTTTATCCCAAGCTTCATTAACTCCAAGTGCCTCACGCTTTTCTCTGATTTGAGTTTCACTAAGTCCTGTTAAAATTGATAAATATCTATCAGCAAACCCATCTTTTTTTGCTTTAATAAGTAGTTCATTAGAAATGTTTTCACCCTGTTTTTCAATTTCTACTTCTGTTTGAACTAGCTCATTCATAAAGTTGATAAAATACTCTTTTATATCAGTCAACTTATTTAATTCTGCTACAGTAGCACCTTTTTTAAGTGCTTCATACATGATAAATTGACGCTCACTATTCGGAAACTGTATTAAAGCTATCAACTCATCTTTTGAAAGAGAAGAGAATTTTTTAACATGTCCTAAACCGTATCTGCCAATTTCTAGACTTCTAATAGCCTTTTGGAAAGCCTCTTTATAAGTCTTTCCTATGCTCATAACTTCGCCTACAGCACGCATCTGTGTTCCTAATTTATCTTGTGAGCCTTTAAACTTTTCAAATGCCCAACGTGCAAATTTAACAACGACATAATCGCCTTCTGGCTTGTATTTATCAAGTGTACCATATTTTCCGCATTCAATTTCATCTAATGTTAAACCAGCAGCAAGCATAGCAGAAACAAGTGCAATAGGAAAACCAGTTGCTTTTGAAGCTAATGCAGAAGAGCGTGATGTGCGAGGATTAATCTCTATAACTAAAATTCTATCTAACTTTGCGTTATATGCAAACTGTACATTCGTGCCACCAATTACTTCAATTGCCGATACAATCTTATATGCTTGTTCTTGCAAACGTTTTTGCACAGATAGCGGTACTGTCAACATTGGTGCTGAACAAAATGAGTCTCCTGTATGTACACCTAATGGGTCGATATTTTCAATAAAACAAACAGTTATCAATTGGTTTTTACTGTCACGTACAACTTCTAGTTCTAATTCTTCCCAACCTAAAATTGATTCTTCAATCAAAACTTGTCCTATCATACTCGCTTGTATTCCACGACTTACAACAGTTCTAAGTTCGTCGACATTATAAACTAGTCCTCCTCCTGCGCCGCCCATTGTGTATGCAGGACGAATAACAACAGGATAACCTAGTTCTTGTGCTATTACTTCTGCCTCTTCGATAGTATATGCAGGACTGCTTTTTGCCATTTCTATTCCTAGCTTGTCCATTGCTTTTTTAAATTCAATTCTATCTTCACCACGTTCAATTGCATCAACTTGAACACCTATAACTTCAACGTTGTATTTTTTTAGTATTCCAGCTTTATCAAGTTCAGAGCAAAGATTAAGTCCTGATTGACCACCAAGATTTGGTAAAAGTGCGTCTGGACGCTCTTTTATTATGATTTGCTCAATTCTGTTTATATTTAGCGGCTCTATATATGTAACGTCCGCTGTTTCAGGGTCTGTCATAATTGTTGCAGGGTTTGAATTGATAAGCACAATTTCATATCCTAATTTTCTTAGTGCCTTACAAGCCTGAGTACCTGAATAATCAAATTCACAAGCCTGTCCAATTATTATAGGGCCTGAGCCGATTATCAAAATTTTGTTAATATCATTTCGCTTTGGCATAATGCATTCCTCCGGATTTTTTTATTTTTACCCATTGTGTTTTATTATACGATAAATTTTGTCTTTAAACAAGATTTATTTTAATATTAATACAAACTTTTTTAATTTTTTTGTATTTTAAGAGAAAATTAAAGGTACCAACAACTATTTTGAAGTTGCAGGTACCTTAAATTTACATATTAGTCATTTGTTCTAGAGCAATAGATAACTGGTCAGGGCAAGAAGTAGATTTCCCATTACAGCTAATTCCTTTTAAAGTTTTAATAACCTCATAGACGTTTTTTCCAGTAACAAGTTTAGAAACGCCTTGTCCGTTTCCATTACATCCACCAACGAACTCAACATTTTTAATAATATCTTCTTCAAGTTCAATATTAATTTGTCTAGAACAAGTCCCACGAGTTTTATATTTTAAAAACATTTATTATATCTCCAATTTATTTTAAGAATGATTCACTGCACTAGCTACTGCATTTGCTACAGTAATAGCTACTTGTTTATTAAATGGATCAGGTAATATGTACTGCGTTGTTAATTCGTCTTCAGGAATAATTGACGCTATTCCATATGCAGCTGACAATTTCATTTCTTCAGTAATTTCTTTTGCTCTAGCAGCTAATGCACCTTTAAATATTCCCGGGAACGCTAAAACATTATTGATTTGATTAGGAAAATCACTTCTTCCCGTTCCAACAATAAATGCACCTGCTTTTAACGCTTCATCTGGCATGATTTCCGGCGTTGGATTTGCCATGGCAAAAACAATAGGTTTTGTAGCCATAGATTTTATCATCTGTGCCGATACAACTCCAGGACGTGATACACCTACAAAAACGTCTGCTCGAACAAGAGCATCAGCAAGACTTCCACTTACATTTTTGTTATTTGTAACTTGCGCTATCTCTTCATGTGCTTTGTTTAAAAAATTGGCGCCTCTAAAAATAATACCATCTTTGTCGCACATGATAAGGTTTTTAATTTTAAGTCCTAACAAGAATTTTCCGATTGCTATTCCGGCGGCTCCTGCCCCATTAATAACTACTGTTATCTCATCAAGTTTTTTACCGGCAAGTTTTAAACTATTTATTAACGCTGCTCCTACAACAATCGCAGTTCCATGTTGGTCATCATGAAAAACAGGAATATCAAGTTTTTCTTTTAATTTTTGTTCTATTATAAAACAACGTGGTGCTGAAATATCCTCTAAATTAATTCCACCAAAAGATGGTGAAATAAGTTCAATAGTTTTAATAATCTCATCGCAATCTTTTGAATTAATACAAATTGGTAACGCATCAACATCTGCAAATGTTTTAAATAATGCACATTTGCCTTCCATTACAGGCATTGCTGCCTCAGGACCTATATCACCTAGTCCTAAGACTGCAGTTCCATCTGTTATAACAGCAACAAGATTTCCTCTTCTTGTTAATGTAAAAGATAAATCAGGGTCTTTTTGTATTTCCAAACAAGGCTGTGCAACACCTGGTGTGTATGCAAGTGCTAAATCTTCCTTATTGTTTATTGGCGCTCTTGATATAACTTCAATTTTACCTTTCCATTGTTTATGAAGTTCTACGGATTTTTGTTTAACATCCATTTTAACAACTCATTTCTTTTATTACCGTACAGATTTTACGGCGTCACTTTTAAAATATAGCTGTGCTATTTTATCCATCGTTTCAGGCGGAGTAAATTTATATCCAATAGGACTAGGTCTTTTTATATATGCACCATGAAAATCCGACCCACCAAATGGCATTAAATTGTTGTCTATTGCCATTAAATATAGTTCTAACTCTTGCTGCGGAGTAGATTTTGACGACCAAACTTCAATTCCATCTAATAATTTTTCCTCAATTAACTCTTTTAATAAGTCCATACTATTATATGTGTTTGGGTGAGCCATAACTGCAAGTCCGCCAGACTGCTTTACTAAGTCTATAACTTCATATACATCCGGTAACTCATATTTAACTAAACATGTACCGGTCTCTTTTGAAAAAAGCTTATCAAAAAGCGAACCAAATATTTGGTTAGTGTAACCTGCATTCATAAGAGCTTGCATTATGTGCTGTTTATAAATAACTGGACTAGCACTAGAAATCTCTTCGATATCATGCATCGTTATAGGAAAATTCGCAGTGACGTTTTTCGCCATTTGTATTCCGGCATTTTTTCTATTAGTTGTCGTTTTAAGACATATGCCCTCAAGTCTATCAGGAATTTGAGGCATATAGCACAGAATGTGAACTTTAGCATTTCTTTTATAATCATATGCCGAAAGCTCAACTCCTACTATTATGTTAATATTTAATCTGTCTGACAAAACTTTAACACGAGAAATAGATGATATATTATCATGGTCTGTAATAGAAATAAAATCCAAGTGACATCTTTTTGCCATGCTAACTATATATTCAATACCACAAGATCCATCAGAAAATTTGCTATGACAATGT
>JAVWHI010000028.1:10153-11443 GCA_036640155.1 Oscillospiraceae bacterium
CTCCACGCATACTGACACCCCCACAATCAACATTAAATTCTAATCATTATATATTATTTTACACTAAAATACAAGTATTATTTGTTAATTTTTCGCTTTACATACTGTTTTCTTTGTGATATAATAAAAAAAGAACAAACGTTCTTTGAATTAAGAAAAAAATTAACTATTTTAAACGGAGTATTTTATGGAAAAAATAATTTTACATTGTGATTTAAATAACTTTTTTGCTTCGGTTGAATGTTTAGATAATCCCGAACTTAAAAATTATCCTGTAGCTGTTTGCGGCAATACAAGTGAGCGTCACGGTATAGTTTTAGCTAAAAACGAACTTGCAAAGGCATATGATATTAAAACGGGTGAAGTTATTTGGCAGGCAAAAAGAAAATGTCCAGGACTTATTATTGTGCCGCCTAATATGGATAGGTATATTTTCTTTTCAAAAAAAGCGAGAGAAATTTACACACAATACACTGACTTAGTTGAGCCTTTTGGTATTGATGAATGTTGGCTTGATGTTTCTGGTAGCACGCTTTTATTTGGAAATGGAGGAGAAATAGCCGAAAAAATAAGGCAGCAAGTAAAAAAGGAATTAGGGCTTACTATATCTGTGGGTGTTAGCTTTAATAAGATTTTTGCTAAACTTGGAAGTGACTTAAAAAAGCCGGATGCTATAACGCAAATACCAAAAAACGATTATCAAAATATAGTTTGGAAATTACAAGCGAACACTCTTTTAGGAGTTGGTGGCGCAACAAATCAAAAACTTAAGAAATATGGTATTCATACGATAGGTGATATTGCAAAGTCTCAGCCATTATTTTTGTCATATGTACTAGGAAAAAACGGTGAAATGTTATGGCACTTTGCAAATGGTGAGTGTGATACACCTGTTGCTCGTTTTGATGATGTAACGATTCCAAAATCAATTGGCAATAGTACTACTACTGTATCCGACTTGCAAACTGAAGAAGAAGTTTGGGTTGTACTATATAAGCTTTGCGAAAGCGTTGCACATAGGCTTCGCAAAAGCCACCTAGTTTCATCAGCGATTCAAATCACTGTAAAAGATAGCTCACTTTTTTCAAAGGAATTTCAAAAAGGACTTGGCACTTTTACTAGGCACCCTCTAACGTTAGCTAAAGAAGGATTAGAACTTTTTAAAAGAAATTATCACTGGGAAAAAAGCGTTAGAGCTATCGGTTTACGTGCAATAAGTCTGGACTTTGAAAAACAAGATGAACAATTTACACTTATGACAGACATTAAAAAACTTGATGAATTAGAATG
>JAVWHI010000028.1:11453-12707 GCA_036640155.1 Oscillospiraceae bacterium
AGCAAAAAGTAGAAACAATAAGGCAGTTATATGGTACAAATTCAATTAATAGAGCAAGTCTTCTTAACTCGGATATCAAAAACAAAGATGATTAGTTTTTTTGCTTTACGTAACCAAAAAAAACTAGGCGAATATAATATACTGTGACAAAATCCTTTAAATAAGGAGTTGATATATTATGTGTTGTGAAAAAATGAATAGATATAAATGCAGTGATTTATGCGCTAAGTGTCAAGAAAACAGGTGTGGATGTCGTTTATGTCCATATGAAGAATATGAAGAAGATTGCCCTTGCCAAAGAAAAAGACGTTGTGGCTGTTACAATCAAGAAATTCAAGAAGAATCATGTTGTGAATAAATAATAATGGTGACCGATAAAATCGGTCACCATTATTTTTACAAATTTAAAAAAGCATTCAAATAATTGCGAGTAATATTAGCATAATATAATTAAGATTACGTAAATGCGTTTTATAACATCGTTTTAAAAACAAGGAGGGTTATGTTACGATAAAGTCCAAAAAAAATCTATTTCAAAAATTTTTAAACCGAATAGAATTGTTAGGCAACAAACTCCCCCACCCAATAACTTTATTTTTTATATTTTGCTTAACTATTATAATAATTTCTGCAATTTGTGAATACTTTGGTTTGAGTGTCACTGGTGAAATAATCAATCGCCAAACAAACAAAGTGGAGTTGCAAACAATTTCAGTTGTAAGCCTTTTAAGTCGTGAGGGATTACAGCACTGCTTAACAAAAGCTATCACTAACTTTACTAATTTCGTACCACTAGGTGTAGTGTTAGTGTCTATGCTCGGTGTCGGGATTGCTGATGGTAGCGGATATATTGCAGCAATTTTAAAAAGAACGATTGGAGTTACACCTAAAGCGTTAATAACTCCAATGGTTGTATTTTTAGGAATAATGTCTAACGTTGCAGCAGATGCTGGTTATGTTGTGTTAATACCTCTTGGTGCATTGATGTTTATGTCAGTAGGTAGACACCCAATTGCAGGAATTGCAGCAGCATTTGCGGGCGTTTCGGGTGGGTTTAGTGCAAACCTGATCATAACAACACTAGACCCAATGTTAGCCGGACTTAGCACTGAAGCAGCACATATTCTAGACCCGAATTACACTGTTTTACCAACAGCTAATTTGTATTTTATGATAGCCTCAACTGTTTTAGTAACAATTATCGGAACATTTGTAACACAAAAAATAATCGAGCCTCGCCTTGGAAGCTACAAA
>JAVWHI010000029.1:0-10019 GCA_036640155.1 Oscillospiraceae bacterium
CCATTGTCCCAAAGCATACCACAAGCTGCAAACATTCTGTGTGTTGTGGTCATTAAAGCAAGTCCATGCTCGTCAGCTAGACGTATCATCTCAGCATCTGGTTTTTTGCCTCGTACAAAAACGACACAAAGCATATCCATCATATCTGCTGTACGCACTACTTGCGGATTTACAAGTCCGGTTAAAAGTATAGATTGGTCCTTAACAAAAGCTAAAACATCGCTCATCATATCAGAGCCACAAGCTGTAAGTACTTCTTTTGAAATATGCTCTTCTCCACATACAAGCTCACATTCTAGTATGTTTTTGATATCGGAAATTGTCATAATTGTCCTCCTAAATAAAGTAAGCACGTGCTGAAAGTTAATATATTTCTTTTAGTATAACACATTTGAGATTGATTTTGCAACTAAAAGTTAGGGCTAATTTAAGTAAAAAGTGTACAAACGTCAATGATTGATGACAGTTGTACACTTTTTGTGATATTATAGCGAATATTAACTTAAAATTGATGTTTTAAATAACCTCTTTTGTACTTTGCCTTTGCTTTTTTAAGCTTAACTTTTGTTAGACTTTATCAAATACTTTCCCGTCAGCAACACATATTATTCTTGGTGCGTGAGCAGCAATATTAGTATCATGTGTAATTAGTATTATTGTTTTTCCCTCACGATTTAAGTCAAAAAGTATTTCCATAACTGCCTCACCCGATTTACTATCAAGGTTTCCTGTTGGTTCATCTGCAAGGATAATTGGTGGTCTTGCAGCAATTGCACGAGCTATAGCCACACGTTGTTGCTGTCCTCCGGACATTTGTGATGGTGTGTGAAAAATCCTATCAGAAAGTTCAACACGACCGAGTGCTTGTTGTGCTAATAGCTTTCTCTCACTCTTTTTTATTCCTCTATAAATAAGTGGAAGTTCGACATTTTCGCTTGCGTTTAAACCTGATACTAGGTTAAATCCCTGAAAAATAAACCCGATTTTTTTGTTTCGTATTCGTGAAAGTTCCTTGTCATTTTTAAGTGCAACATTGTTTTGTTCTAGGAAATATTCACCGGAAGTTGGTGTATCAAGGCAACCTAATATGTTCATCAAAGTAGATTTTCCCGACCCTGAGGCTCCTACTATTGCAACAAATTCCCCTTTGTTTATTTTTAAGTTTACATTTTTTAAAGCCATTACCTGATTATCACCTGGATTATATACTTTGCAAATATTAGAAATTGTTATTAAATTTTCTATAAAAATCACCCTTATTTATTATTGCTACTTAACTTCGTAATATTCTTGACATATTTTATTCTTTAGTGTAATATAAAAGAATATATTAAATCGTGCCACATATGTATAAAATGGAGGAATTATAATGGAAGTCACATTAAAAGTTGACAAGCTATCCAAAAAATATCCCAAATCCAATGTTAATGCAGTTGACGAAGTTGAATTTGAAGTTAATAAAGGCGAAATTTTTGCTTTAATTGGTCCTAATGGAGCAGGAAAAACGACAACTATTAGAATGATTGCAACTTTAATTAAACCAACATCCGGCGACGCATTTGTCGATGGATTAAGCATAATAAATGACGCTTCAAAAGTGCGTGAAAAAATCACATATCTGCCGGACGAAGCCGGAGCTTATAAAAATATGACTGGTTTAAAATACTTAAAGTTTATGTCGACGCTTTTCACATCTGACAAAGAAAAAATGAAAGAATACGTAGATTATGCTTCAAGAACGTGTTCATTAGGTGATAGACTAAATGATAAAATCGGCACATATAGTCGTGGTATGATAAGAAAACTACTTCTTTCACGTGCAGTTATGACACGCCCGTCTTTAGCAATTCTTGACGAGCCAACTTCAGGGCTTGACATTATCAACGCACTTGAAATAAGAAGAATAATCCGTGGACTTGCTAAAGAAGGAATGTCATTTTTAATTTCAAGTCACAATATGCTTGAAATCGAATTTTTATCCGATCGAGTTGGAATAATTAGTCGTGGTGTGTTACACCTTACTGGTAATCCTACCGAATTAAAGCAAAAGCTAAACGCTAACAATCTTGAAGAAGTTTTTGAAAAAGCAGTTGCGATGCAAGAGCAAGCAAGGACGGTGCAATTATGAAATTTTTAATTATATTAAAAAAAGAACTCAAAGACCTTATTACATTATCAACATTAGCAGGACTAGCAGTTGCATTAATTATGTTTTTGCTTTTAGGAAACTTTATTAGCAGCGTAAATGAAGATATGGTCAAGGAAAAAAACGTTGTAGCATTTGCCGATAAAGATAACACTCTTTTATCTAATCAGATAATAAATTCATTAAAAACTTCAGGAGTTGATATAAGACTTATAAATGGAGCAGATGATTTTGAACTGATGGAGCGAGCTAAAGAACAAGGTCAAAACTCATATACTATAATTGAAAAAGGTTTTGAAGAGAAATTTTCTGCAAATAAACAGTGTGATATAAGGATTGTAAATAAAATTGAAAGTTTTTCTATGACTTCAACAATAAGCTCTGGAATGTCTGCTAACATTGCACAAATGATTAAAGAGTCTCTTTCTGATATTATTATAGCAAAAAGCGACATTTCACCAAACACCGAATTTGTAAAAAATCCTGTAAATATTATAGACACCACAATTTCAAAAGGTAAATCCCAAAATGTTAGTTCCGCACTTCTTTCTTCATTTGCTATGCAACAAACTATATTTGTACCGATAATTGTTTTTCTACTTATTACTTTTGCAACACAGATGACAATTTCAACTATAGCAAATGAAAAAGGTGATAAAACACTAGAAACACTTTTGTCTGCACCAGTCTCGAGACTGTCTGTGCTTATGGCAAAAATGTGTGCAGCAGGACTACTTTCTCTACTAATGGCCGGCGTATTCATGTTTGGCTTTTCAAGGTACATGGGTGGCATGATGGGCGGCGCACTCCCCTCTGAGCAAATGAGTGATGTTTCTTTAGCACTTAATTCTCTAGGATTAAATCTGGGAGTTTTTGATTATGTGCTAGTAGGAATACAATTATTCTTAACCATCTTAATTGCGTTAGGATTCAGTACGGTTTTGGGTGCCATTTCTAAAGATTTAAAATCAGCTCAAGGACTAGTCGGTATAATCATGGTCATGGCAATGGTTCCATATTTTATAACCATGTTTTCTGATGTGAACATGTTACCAATTGTTCCGAAAGTTTTAATAAGCTTAATCCCCTTCACACATACTTTTACCGCTACTGGAAATTTAATTTTTGGAAATTACACAATGTTTTTTGGTGGAATGATTTATCAAGTTATAGCACTAATTATTGTCCTTGGATTTGCAGTTAAAATATTTTCTAGTGACTTAATTTTTACAATGACTTTAGATTTATCAGCAAAGCGTAGAAAAAAATCATAAATTGTAAACTCCTAAAATTATAACAATGTTGCAATAAACATTTGTAGTAATTAAATACACTTGGGTTAGACTGATTAATATCACTCTAACCCATTTTTGTGGTTTTTTTTCGTTGGAAAATATAATATTAAACGAATTTCTAGGAATAATAAAATCGGTAAAACTTTTTTTAAAAATATGCTTGACAAAAGTATACCTATGTAGTATACTTTGTTCATAGGTTAAATAAGCCTATGTTAATAACAGATTTAGGTAATAAGGCGATAATACCGCCTAAAATTTAAAAAAAATAAGGAGATAATTTATTATGAAAAAATTTATTTGTCAAGTTTGCGGATATGTACATGAGGGTGATACTGCACCTGAATTTTGCCCACAATGTAAAGCACCAGCATCGAAATTTACACTTCAAACAGATAGCGATCGTAATTGGGCTGCAGAGCATGTTGTTGGAGTTGCAAAAGATGTTGATCAGAGAATAGTTGATGGTTTAAGAATGAATTTCACTGGTGAATGCACTGAAGTTGGAATGTATTTAGCTATGGCTCGTGTTGCACATCGTGAGGGATATCCTGAAATCGGTATGTACTGGGAAAAAGCAGCTTTTGAAGAAGCAGAACATGCTGCTAAATTTGCTGAAATGCTAGGTGAAGTTGTTACTGATTCTACTAAGAAAAACCTTGAAATGCGTGTAGATGCAGAAAATGGTGCAACCGCAGGTAAATATGAAATTGCTAAATTAGCTAAAGAATTAAATCTTGATGCAATTCATGATACCGTTCACGAAATGGCAAGAGATGAAGCTAGACACGGTAAAGCTTTTGAAGGTCTTTTAAATAGATATTTTGCTAAATAATTCTTTCTAAATAAAATCCTTTGCAAACTGTACTTAAAACTCATTAGTTTTAAGTACAGTTTGTTTTTATTTTAATTGCCACCAAAGTAAATCCTTGAATTTAAAAAGTAAATCATACATCTGATAACACTCATAGCCATAACACTCATAGCCATAACACTCATAGACATAACACTCATAGACATAACACTCATAGACATAACACTCATAGACATATAAAAAAGCGAAGCCAAATTTGACCTCGCTTTTAAAATCGTTATAACTTTTATAAAGTAGTATTAACTGTAACTTTTTCGGCACTCTCGCTATTTTCAGTGTCTTGTATTCTAGAAAAATATTTCTTCATGTATAATTCACTAGTTTCGTTGTAATCATCTGCATCGCCCTCATGAATGCGTTTTAAATATTCATGACGATTTAGACTTTCCTTATCGTTATTATACCCTATTATATAAACAGCAATGTTAGAACAGTGGTCGGATATTCTTTCAAGATTGCTCAAAATCTCTAGGAAAACCAATCCCCCATCAATTGTACATTTACCATTCTTTAAACGCTGAATGTGTTTAAACTTAAGTGCATCTTCCATGGTATCAATAACTTCTTCTAATGGCTCAATTTTTACTGCTATAGTAATGTCGTTATTGCCAAATGTTGTTATTGACATACTGATTATCTCATCAACTGCTTGTGATATTGCATCAAGTTCACTAATTGCTTTTGGTGAAAATGACATTTGCTTGTCTTTTAAATATTCAGCTTGTTCAACTAAATTTATTGAATAGTCGCCTATTCGTTCAAATTCACAAACCATCTTCAAATAATGCGTTATAAGTTTGCTTTCCTGATCGGTTAATTCTGAATCAGTGAGCTTTAATAAATAATTATTTAGTTTATCTTCCATTCTATCAATTGCATCTTCACGCTCACGTATGCGTTCAATTTTCTTAGCATCAAACTTAGTGAATAACTCAATTGAAGCATCGAAATTGTGCTTTGCAAACTCTGCCATTTTCATTACTACATCTTGACATTGTGCTAATGCTAGTGATGGTGAACGTAAAAAACGGTCGTCTAGAATTGCAACGTTTGTATCAAATTCTTCATCTTGAGACTTGTCGCCTTTTACAGTCCAACAAGCAAGTTTTTCTAAGAAACCAGTGAATGGAATAAATAACATCGTTGTTGCTACGTTGAAAATAATATGTATTGATGAAATTCCCGCCATGTCAATTTTGTCGTTCCAAAAACTAAACCCGACGGTACTATTAATTATATAAACTACAGCAAAAAATATTATTGTTCCTATAATATTAAAGTAAAGATGAACCATTGCAGCTCTCTTTGCATTCTTTTTAGCTCCAATACTAGCAAGCAAAGACGTGACACATGTACCAATGTTTTGCCCTAGTATTATTGGAATTGCAGCAGAATAAGTCACTACTCCTGTAGAGGCAACCGCTTGCAAAATACCAACAGATGCCGAAGAACTTTGTATTATTGCAGTAACAATCGTTCCTGCTAAAATTCCTAAAATTGGGTTTGATAATGTCGCAAATAACTGTGCGAAAATTGGCGAATCTGCTAATGGCTCAACCGCATTCGTCATGATATTCATACCGTTAAATAATATACCAAATCCTAACATTATTTCCCCGGCAATTTTAACTTTATCTTTTTTAGCAACCATGAATATTAGAAGTCCTGCAACAGCAATTATTGGGGTAAACGTTGTAGGTTTTAGCAAGTTAAGTAAAAGTCCTGCATCTGAACTTTTATCCAAATCGCCTAAGCTTAAAATAACTGAAGTTACGGTAGTACCAATATTGGCTCCCATAATAACTCCAATTGCATTGCGAAGTTTTAAAATTCCCGCATTAACTAGTCCAACAACTATTACAGTTGTTGCAGACGAACTTTGAATCGCCGCTGTAACAAGAACTCCGAGTAGCAAGCTTTTAAAAACATTGCTTGTTAATTTTTCCAGAGTTTTTTCCATTTTACCGCCAGATATTTTTTCAAGTCCAGAACCTAGCATCGTCATTCCATAAAGAAAAAATGCAAGTCCGCCAACAAGCGTAATTATACTTAATAAATTTTCCATTATTTTCCTCGCTTTATTCGTTTCTTTTAAAATCATTTATAAAGAATTTGCTTAGTTAAAACACAGCTTTTTATTATCAATATTAATGTTACTTTATTATAACACAAATATAAATACTGTGCAATTGATATTAGCAAATTAATAATATTTTATTATCTTAAGTAAAACAGATTACACACTCACAAAAAAACCGAGTATGTAATCTGCTTTTTAATTAAATATTGATTAGCGTACTTTTAAATTACTTTGTAAAATATTGTACTCCTGATTCGAATATTTTTTGGTCTTTTTCGCCCATTACATTCTTGCAAATATTAACGCCTTTACGCTCACTGTGTGCCATTTTTCCAAAAACTCTTCCATCAGGCGAAGTTATTCCTTCTATTGCCCATGTTGACATGTTCGGATTAAATTTAATATTACAAGTAGGCTCTGAGTCAAAATCAACATATTGTGTTGCTATTTGCCCATTTAACTCAAGTTTTTTAAGTAGTTTAGCATCTGCAACGAACTTACCTTCACCATGTGAAATAGGGACTGTGTGTATGTCGCCTAAACGACAACCCTGCAACCACGGTGACTTATTTGAAGACACCCTAGTATTAACAAGCATAGACTGATGACGTCCTATTTCATTAAAAGTAAGAGTAGGTGAATCTTCTTTTGGCGTTGTAATCTCGCCATAAGGCACCAATCCTAACTTAATGAGTGCTTGAAATCCATTACATATACCGAGCATCAAACCATCACGCTGTTGTAAAAGTTTATGCACTGAATCCTTAATTTGTGCATTTCTGAAAAATGACGTTATGAATTTTGCAGACCCATCAGGCTCGTCACCACCAGAAAATCCGCCTGGTATCATAATAATTTGCGAATTGTCAATCAATTTAGCAAATTCATTTACAGAATCGACAATGTCGTTACCTGTGACGTTTCTAATAACGAAAACTTCCGGTATTGCACCTGCTTTTTCAAAAGCTTTTGCTGTGTCATATTCGCAGTTAGTTCCAGGGAAAACCGGGATTAAGACACGTGGTTTAGCAACTTTAATTGCAGGTGAAACAACGTCTTTTTTATCAAATTTATATGTAACTTTATTAACTCTTTGAATATTATTTTCTGTTCTATATGGAAAAACCGGCTCAAGAGTTTGCTCATATGAACTTTGCAACTTGTCCATTTCAATAACTTCACTAGGATTGATTGCAATAATGTACTTAGAAGTAGTTTTTCCTATTGTAACACATTTGCAAGCTTTAGCATTTTTATCAATTTCAAGAATAAAGCCACCATAAACCGGGTTAAACACTAAATTTTCGTCTATTGATTCGTTTAATTTTACACCAATTCTATTACCCATGCACATTTTTGCAAGTGCCTCAGCAATTCCGCCATATGTTAATGTCGCTGCTGAAATAACAACTCCACTATCAATCAAGTCCTCTACCGTTTGGAATACTGATTTGATACTTTCAAAATTTGGTAAACCTTTTTCGTCATATTCAGGTGTAATAAGCACAACGCTACTGCCTATATTTTTAAATTCAGGTGAAATAGCTTTTGTAGCTGTTGTTAAAGACACTGCAAAAGATACTAACGTTGGAGGTACATCAATATCTTCAAACGTACCAGACATCGAATCTTTTCCGCCAATTGCACCAATTCCAAGTCCCATTTGTGCTTTAAAAGCACCAAGTAAAGCGGACATAGGTTTTCCCCAACGAGAAGGGTCATTGTTAGTTCTTTCAAAATACTCTTGGAACGTCAACCAACATTTTTTATAGCTACCACCAACTGCAACTACCTTTGCAACAGATTCAATGACAGCGTACATTGCTGCATGATAAGGACTTTGCTCACTTATATAAGGGTTAAAGCCCCATCCCATTACAGAGCAAGTATCAGTTTCACCATGCAAAACAGGAATTTTTGCTACCATAGCTTGTATTGGTGTTAGTTGATTTTCTCCACCAAAAGGCATAAGAACAGTATTTGCTCCAATCGTTGAATCAAAACGTTCTGACAAGCCCTTTTGTGAGCAAATATTTATGTCACCTAAATGTTTGATCCAGTTTTTAACGTTATTTTCTTTTTGATGAACTGGTTTAACTGTTGCAGGTAAAATATTTATATCAGTATTTTTACTAGCACCATTTGAATTTAAAAAGTCACGTGATAAATCAACAATGATTTTACCGCACCATTCCATAGTAAGTCGTGGCTCTTCACGCACTTGTGCAACATATGTAGCCTCTAAATTCTCTTTTTTTGCACATGCAATGAATTTTTCCATATCTTCTTTGCGAACAACACAAGCCATACGCTCTTGAGATTCGGAAATTGCAAGTTCAGTTCCATCAAGTCCATCATATTTTTTTGGTACAGCATCTAGATTAATATGCAGTCCATCAGCAAGTTCTCCAATTGCAACAGAAACGCCACCAGCACCAAAGTCGTTACAACGTTTTATCATTTTTGTAACTTCAGGGTTTCTGAATAATCGTTGTATTTTTCTTTCTACAGGAGCGTTACCTTTTTGCACCTCTGCACCGCACGTTTCCAAAGATTCTAATGTGTGCGATTTAGATGACCCTGTTGCTCCGCCACATCCGTCACGTCCTGTTTTTCCACCAAGCAGTACAATAACGTCACCTGCTTTAGGTACTTCTCGAATGACATTTTCTATTGGTGCTGCGCCTATAACTGCACCAATTTCCATTCTTTTTGCAACATATCCATCATGATAAAGTTCAGCTACATGGCCGGTTGCTAATCCTATTTGGTTACCATATGAACTGTATCCGTTAGCAGCACCAGTAACAATTTTTTTCTGTGGTAATTTACCCTCTATTGTTTGCTCAAGTGATACCAAAGGATTAGAAGCGCCTGTAACACGCATTGCTTGATACACATATGAACGACCCGATAATGGGTCACGAATTGCACCGCCCAAACAAGTAGCTGCACCACCAAATGGCTCAATTTCAGTTGGGTGATTGTGTGTTTCGTTTTTAAACATCAACAGCCAATCCTCTTGATTGCCATCAACGTCAACCTTTATTTTAACAGAGCAAGCGTTAATTTCTTCTGATTCATCTAAGTCTTTTAAAATTCCATCTTTTTTCAACTTTTTAGCAGCTATCACTGCTAAGTCCATCAAAGTAACCGGCTTATCAGTTCTACCTTTATATAGTTCTTCACGAGTTAAAAGATATTCTTTGTAAGTGTCTAAAATAAAATCATCGCTTATTTTAACATCATTTATTTGCGTTGAAAAAGTTGTATGACGACAATGGTCTGACCAATATGTATCAATCATTTTAATTTCAGTTATCGTTGGATTGCGTTTTTGCGTATCTTTAAAATATTTCTGGCAAAATAAAATATCGTCTAAATCCATTGCTAAGCCATTTGACTTAATAAAATCTGCTAATTCTTCTTTTGTAAAGTCAATGAATCCATCAAGCGTTTTAACAGTTGTTGGTATATCATACTTAACATCAAGTGATGCTACTGTTTGAAAAGAAGCTTGTCTACTTTCAACAGGATTTATAAAATAAGCTATGATTTTTTCAAATTCAGCATCTGAAATTTCGCCTGTTAAAATGTAAACTCTTGCGTTTTTAACAAGCGCAC